>NZ_JBFTNO010000040.1:0-18257 GCF_056397525.1 Arthrobacter sp. 05L45_2
CAGCCGGCCGGCAGTACTCGATTGTGGGCTCCTCCCCGGAAGCCCTGGTCACCGTCACCGGCGAGGAAGTCATCACCCACCCGATCGCCGGCTCACGGCCCCGCGGCAAGACCATCGAGGCGGACAAGGCCCTGGCGGAGGAACTGCTCGCGGACCAGAAGGAACGCGCCGAGCACCTGATGCTGGTCGATTTGTCCCGCAATGACCTCTCCAAGGTCTGCGTCGCCGGATCCGTGGACGTGACGCAGTTTATGGAGGTGGAGCGCTTCAGCCACATCATGCACCTGGTCTCCACGGTGGTGGGCAAGCTGGCCCCGGACGCCACCGCCTACGACGTCCTCAAGGCCACGTTCCCGGCCGGCACCCTCTCCGGTGCTCCCAAACCCCGCGCCCTGCGCCTCCTGGACGAGCTCGAACCCCACCGCCGCGGCATCTACGGCGGCGTGGTGGGGTACCTGGACTTCGCCGGCGACATGGACATGGCCATCGCCATCCGGTCGGCGCTCCTTCGCGAAGGCCGCGCCTACGTGCAGGCCGGGGGCGGGATAGTGGCCGATTCGGTCAATCCGACCGAGGCGCAGGAAACCGTGAACAAGGCCGCCGCGCCGCTGCGTGCCGTGCACACGGCCGGGTCGCTGCACAACATCACCGCCGAGACGGTGGCCGGCACCGGAACGGAGCAGCCATGACCGGCACTATCAAGAGCACCAGCCCGGCGGTGCCCCGCTGGGCGCGCAAATCCACCCTGGTCCTGGTGATCGCGGCCCTGGCTCTCGCGGTGTTCGGCACCACCACCCAGACGTGGCTGACCGTGCACCTTGATCCCAGCCAGCTCGGCCAGGGCGTCAGCAGCCAGGACGGGCTGCAGGTCCAGGGCAGCAAGGCGGCCACCACCGTGACCGCCCTCGCGCTCGTTGCCCTGGCCGGCGGGCTCGCCGCATCCATCGCCGGACGCATCGCCCGCTGGGTCATCACCGCGATCATCCTGCTGGCCGCCGCCGGGATCGTTGCCGCCGCCGCAACCGTGCTGGCCGGCCCGCTCGCTGCGGCGCAGGGCTCCATCGCAGCCGCCACCGGCATCAGCGGCAGCAACGTGCAGGTCGCCGTGACCGTCTTCCCGGTGATCGCCGTCGTCGCCGGTGCCCTGCTGGGACTCAGCGCGCTGGCCCTGGTCCCCGCCGGACGGTACTGGAAGAGCCGCACGAAGTACGACGCCGCCGCCACCAGCGGCGCTTCGGGCACCCCGCGGCCGACTGACGAGATCGACAGCTGGGACCGCCTGTCCCGCGGTGACGACCCCACCTGAGCCGGGTACAGCGGGCCTGGCGCGCAATGCGGCCAATAGCACCGCCAAAAAATGGCAGAATGTAAGCAGTATTGATCCTGAGGAGATTTCCATGAGCAAAGCCCCTGTTTCCGCACCCCAGCCCGCTGCCGGCACCGGCATCTATGACGACGTCGACCACAGCGAGCCGACCGGCCACGGCAACAGCCCGGCGGCCTGGACCACGGTGATCGTAATGCTGATCGGCGCCCTCATCGCAGCCATCGCCTTCGTCATCGCCAACACCCCGATCTTTGTCGCGGGCGCCGTGGTGATGCTGATCGGCCTCGTGGTGGGCTTCGTGATGCGCAAAGCCGGCTACGGCGTCGGTGGCAGCAAGCTGAAGAACTCCGGCCACTAAGAGTGACTGTTCTCGATGACATCAACGCCGGTGTCAGGGAGGATATGGRGGCGCGCCAGCGCCTCGTCACGCTTGCCGAACTGAAAGAGCGTGCAGCCGCGGCGGCACCCGCCCGGGACGCGTGGGCTGCCCTCGGCGGCCCCTCCGACCGGAGCCAGCTGAAGGTGATCGCCGAGATCAAGCGGCGCAGCCCCTCCAAGGGCGACCTCGCAAGCATCGGCGACCCGGCAGCCCTGGCCGTCCAGTACGCCGACGGCGGTGCCGCCGTGATCAGCGTCCTCACCGAACAGCGGCGCTTCAACGGATCCCTGGCGGACCTCGATGCTGTCCGTGCGGCCGTGGACATTCCGCTGCTCCGCAAGGACTTTATGATCGACGAGTACCAGCTCTGGGAGGCCCGTGCCCACGGCGCCGACCTGATCCTGCTGATCGTCGCGTCCCTGACGGATGCCCAGCTGCGTGAGTACAGCGCACTCGCCCACGAGCTCGGCATGAATGTGCTCGTGGAAACCCACACGCCCGGCGAAATCGAACGCGCCGTGGACGCCGGAGCCAAAATCATTGGCGTCAACGTCCGCAACCTGAAGACGCTCGACGTCGACCGGTCGCTGTTCGCGCAGCTCGCCGCCGGCATTCCCGCCGGGTCCCTTGTGGTGGGCGAGTCCGGGGTCCGCGGTGTGGACGACGTCCGGCACTACGCGGCCAGCGGCGCCAACGCGGTCCTGGTGGGCGAGGCGCTGGTCAGCGACGCTACCCCGCGCGAACGGATCGCCGAATTTATGGCTGCGGGCGCCGAAGAAATCGCCGCACGTTCCTGACCCGCGGACCGGCCGGGCAGCTGGCCGGAGTACGCGGTGCTTCCGTGCGGCACCCCAGATCTAGTTAGCAGTGGAACAGGATGGTGAGACTGATGGTCGATGCGCCAACAGCCGGCTCAGAAGACAACCCCGTGGACGCGTTCCTGGAAGGCAACCGGCCGGAAGGCGGCGGGACTGAAGCAACGCCGTCCCTGCGCCACGCCCCGGGACCCTATTTCGGGTCTTACGGCGGCCGCTGGATGCCGGAGTCGCTGATCGCCGCCCTGGACGAGCTCGAGGACACCTTCGAGAAAGCCAAGGCCGATCCCGAGTTCATCGCGCAAATCGCGGACCTGAACAAGAACTACTCCGGCCGGCCCTCCCTGCTCACCGAAGCCAAGCGCTTCGCGGAGCACGCCGGCGGGGTGCGCATTTTCCTCAAGCGCGAGGACTTGAACCACACCGGCTCGCACAAGATCAACAACGTCCTGGGCCAGGCGCTCCTGGCCAAGCGGATGGGCAAGACCCGCGTGATTGCCGAGACCGGCGCCGGCCAGCACGGCGTCGCCAGTGCCACCGCCGCCGCCCTGCTGGGCCTCGAATGCGTGGTCTACATGGGTGCCGAAGACTGCCGCCGGCAGGCCCTCAACGTGGCCCGGATGGAACTGCTGGGCGCCACCGTTATCCCCGTGACCAACGGCTCCCAGACCCTCAAGGACGCCATTAACGAGGCACTCCGCGACTGGGTCGCCAACGTGGGCACTACCCACTACCTGCTGGGCACCGCCGCCGGGGCGCACCCCTTCCCGGCCATGGTCCGGTACTTCCACGAGGTCATCGGCGAGGAAGCACGCGCCCAGATCCTGGACCAGACCGGCCGGCTGCCGGACGCCGTCTGCGCCTGCATCGGCGGCGGCTCCAACGCCATCGGCATCTTCCACGGTTTCCTGGACGATCCGTCGGTGAAAATCTACGGATTCGAGGCCGGCGGAGACGGCGTGGACACCGGCCGGCACGCGGCCACCATCACCCTCGGCAAGCCCGGGGTGCTGCACGGYGCCCGTTCCTACCTCATGCAGGACGACGACGGCCAGACSATCGAGTCGCACTCCATCTCGGCCGGCCTGGACTACCCGGGCGTCGGCCCGGAGCACGCCTACCTCTCCGACATCGGCCGGGTCAGCTACGAACCCATCACCGACAGCGAAGCCATGGAGGCGTTCCGCGTGCTGTGCCGGACCGAGGGCATCATCCCGGCCATCGAATCCGCGCACGCCCTCGCCGGCGCCATCAAGGTGGGGCGGCGGCTCGCCGCCGACGCCGGCGACGCCGAGGAAGCGGCCCGCAAGGTCGTGATCGTCAACCTCTCCGGCCGCGGGGACAAGGACGTGGCCACCGCCGCGGAATGGTTCGACCTGCTGGACAAGGATTCACCCGAGCACGAGATCGCCCAGGAGGGGGAGCAGCTGTGAACACTGCCGAGAACAGCGCCGGGGGCACCATGCCCAACACCAGTAAGTCCGCCGCCGCCATCGACCGCGCCCGCGCCCAGGGCCGCGCCGCCCTCATCGGGTACCTGCCCGCCGGCTACCCGAGCGTCGAGGACACCATCGCCGCCGGCATCGCCCTGGCTGAAAACGGCGCCGACCTGATCGAGATCGGCATCCCGTACTCGGATCCCGTGATGGACGGCCAGGTCATCCAGGCCGCCACCGTGGAAGCCCTCGCCAAGGGATTCCACGTCAAGCAGGTTTTCGACGTCGTCCGCGGCATCACCAGCAAGACCGACGCCGCCGTCCTCGTCATGACCTACTGGAACCCCGTKGTCCGGATGGGCGTGGACGARTTYTCCCGCCRSTTGGCCGAMGCCGGGGGAGCSGGGCTSATCACGCCSGACCTSATYCCGGACGAGGCTGCGGAGTGGATGGCGGCCTCGGACAAGTACGGACTGGACCGGGTGTTCCTCGTGGCCCCGTCGTCGTCGCCGGAGCGCATGAAGCGCACTGTCGACGCGAGCCGCGGGTTCGTCTACGCCGTCTCCATCATGGGTGTCACCGGCGCCCGCGCCTCCGTCAGCACCGCAGCCAAGGACGTTGTCGCCGCGGCCCACGGTGCAGGCGCCAAGCGGGTCTGCGTCGGCCTGGGCGTCTCCAACGCTGACCACGTCCGCGAAATCGCCGCCTACGCCGACGGTGTCATTGTTGGCACCGCCCTCGTCGCGGCGATCGGTGAGGGCGGCGTGGATGCTGTAGCGTCCTTGACGAAAGAGCTCAGCACCGGCCTTACCAAGGAAGAAGCGTAAGCAATGCAGTCAGTCCTCCACGCGGCAGCGATGGTTCCCGCGAGCATTCCGAGCCCGGTCTGGTCCGGCTTCGATATCCCGCTGCCCTGGGGGTCCCTGCGCATCCACGCCTACGCGCTCTGCATCCTGGCCGGCATCATCGTCGGGCTCTGGCTGACCTCACGTCGCTGGGCCCGCCGCGGCGCCCCTGAGGGCAGCGTCTGGGACATCGCCATCTGGGCCATCCCGTTCGGCATCATCGGCGGCCGCCTCTACCACGTGGTGTCCTCGCCGGATGCCTACTTCGGCCCCGGCTTCGACGGCACCGGCGACCTGTCGCTGATCCCGCAGATCCAGCGCGGCGGCCTCGGCATCTGGGGCGCCGTGGTCCTTGGGGCGTTCGGCGCATGGATCGGCTGCCGCCGGGCCGGCGTCAAGCTCAGCGCCTTTATGGACGCCGCAGCTCCGGGCCTCCTGCTGGCCCAGGCCATCGGCCGCTGGGGCAACTACTTCAACCAGGAACTCTTCGGCGGACCCACCACACTGCCGTGGGGTCTCCAGGTGGACCCCAACAGCCCCAACTTCCCGGCCGGTATGCCCGCCGACACACTCTTCCACCCCACCTTCCTCTACGAATCCCTCTGGAACCTTGTGGGCGTTGTGGTGCTGCTGGCCCTGGACCGGAAGTTCTCGTTCCGCCGCGGCCGCCTCTTCTGGCTCTACGCCATCTACTACACCCTGGGCCGCGTCTGGATCGAGGCCATGCGGATCGACGACGCGGAGCAGATCAACCTCTTCGGCATCACCACCCGGCTCAACGTCTGGACCAGCATCTTCGTGCTGATCGCCGCGGCCGTGATCTTCGTGCTCCTCGGCCTACGCAAGACGGACGGGACGGATACCCCGTACCTGCCCGGCCGTGAGCCCGAACCCGCGGCCGACAACGCGGAGGAGGGCGCCGTTGCCGGCAACGACGCCGACGCTGACAACGCCGAGACGGCGGACGCCGTCGACGCCGAAAAGGCAGACGCCGGCACTTCCGACGACGGCGCTGCCGCCACCACGGACACCGCCGAGGCGGACACTGCCGCGCGCCCCGACGTCGTCCGCCATTCGGACGCCGCTGTCTCAGATAATGAATCGCGTGATAATCTCCGGGATAACCAGAGCGGTCCGGACCGCCCCGCAGCCCAGGCTGTGGCGGCCGGGGAATCCACGGGCGGCACCACGCCCGCCATGGAGGAAGAACCGGCAACCGGAGTATCCGGACGCCGGGCTTCCGGGGCCGCCCCGGACGCTGGGATCACCAAGTAACACAGCGCCGGTAACCGGACTGCAGGGCGACCGCCAGCTGGGTCCGGGTCCACAGCGTTGTGGCAAGGGGTGTGCGTAGGACAGCAGGCAGCAGACAGCTGCGCGCTAGGCAAACCCGGGCTTGCGGCCCGCGTAACTGTTCGTACAGGAAGCGGCGCTGGCCTACAATTCCAGTAGGAAAATCACGTTGTTGTGCCCGTCACACCGGCGCACCGATTCGGGCCAATGTTGTCCCTCCCATACGCACGATCAGGAGGAAGGACGTCTCCCATGACCCAAACTCTTCACAGCCCCAGCTGGTCCGGTCCGGACCAGCCCGGCGCGGCTGTTTCACCCTTCAAGCTCTTCGCGGCCCTGCCGGAAGCGGCCGGGCTGTACAACCCGGAGCAGGAGAAGGACGCCTGCGGCCTGGCCATCATCGCCACCCTCCGCGGCGAGCCCGGCTACGACATTGTTGACGCCGCCCTGACCGCCCTGCGCAACCTCGAACACCGCGGTGCCGTCGGGGCCGACGAGGGAACCGGCGACGGCGCCGGCCTCCTTATGCAGGTTCCGGACGAATTCTTCCGCGCAGTCACCGACTTCGAGCTCCCGGCCGCCGGCCAATACGTCGTCGGCACCGCCTTCCTGCCCGCCGAACAGCGCGAGTCCGACGGCGCCAAAGCCGGCATCGAAGGCCTCGCGGCCGACGAGGGACTWACCGTCCTGGGCTGGCGCGAAGTGCCGATCGTCGCGGACCTGGTCGGCGCCATGGCCAGGGCCTGTATGCCGTACTTCGCGCAGCCGTTCTTCGCCTCCAGCACCGGCGAAACGCTGTCCCGCAATGAACTGGACTCCCGGGCCTGGCGGATCCGCAAGCGCGCCCAGAACAAGTTCGGCGTGTATTTCCCCTCGCTCTCATCCCGGACCATCGTCTACAAGGGCATGCTGACCACCGCGCAGCTGGAGCCGTTCTACCCTGACCTTTCGGACAAGCGCTTCAAGACCAAGCTCGCCATTGTCCACTCCCGCTTCTCCACCAACACCTTCCCGTCCTGGCCGCTGGCCCAGCCGTTCCGCACTATCGCGCACAACGGTGAGATCAACACGGTCAAGGGCAACCGGAACTGGATGCGCGCCCGCCAGTCGCAGCTTGCCAACCCGCTGCTCGGGGACAGCCCCGAGGAGCTGTACCCGATCTGCACGCCGGGCGCCTCCGATTCGGCGTCCTTCGATGAGGTCGCCGAACTGCTCTGGCTCTCCGGCCGCCCAATCACGCACTCGATCATGATGATGATCCCCGAGGCCTGGGAAAACCACGCCACGATGGATCCGGCCCGGCGCGCGTTCTACGAGTACCACTCCCTGCTGATGGAACCGTGGGACGGCCCCGCGGCCGTCTCCTTCACCGACGGCAACCTGGTCGGCGCCACCCTGGACCGCAACGGCCTGCGCCCGGGACGGTACTGGATCACCGAGGAYGGCCTGGTGGTCTTCGCCTCCGAGGTGGGCGTGATCGACGTCGAACCCGCCAAGGTGGTCAAGAAGGGCCGCGTCTCGCCCGGCAAGATGTTCCTCGTGGACACSGAMGCCGGCCGGATCATCGACGACGCCGAGGTCAAGGCGGAGGTTGCCGCGGCCAACCCGTGGGCCGAATGGCTCAAGGACAACCTGATCGACCTCAAGGACCTGCCCGAGCGCGAGCACGTGGTCCACACCGCCGCGTCGGTCAACATCCGCCAGCGGACCTTCGGCTACACCACCGAGGAACTGAAGATCCTGCTCGGCCCGATGGCCCGCACCGGCGCCGAACCGCTCGGCGCCATGGGCTCGGACACCCCCGTGGCCGTGCTCTCCAAGCGGCCGCGCCTGCTCTTTGACTACTTCGTGCAGTCCTTCGCGCAGGTCACCAACCCGCCGCTGGACGCGATCCGCGAGGAACTGGTCACGTCCCTGACCTGTGCCATCGGGCCCAACGGCAACCTGCTGGACACCAAGCAGGTCCGCCAGCCGCAGGTCTCGTTGCCGTTCCCCGTGATCAACAACGACCAGCTGGCCAAGATCGCCAACATCGAGAACGCCGACGGCGACCGCGTCGCCATGAAAGTGCGCGGCCTGTACCGGCCCGACGGCGGCGAAAACGCCCTGCGCGCCCGGCTCACCGAAATCTGCGAGCAGGTCTCCGGCGCCATCAACCGCGGCGTGCAGTACGTCGTCCTCTCGGACCGCGACTCGAACGCCCAGTGGGCCCCCATCCCGTCGCTGCTGCTGGTCAGCGCCGTGCACCACCACCTGCTGCGCAGCGCCAACCGCACCAAGACCGCGCTGGTGGTCGAGGCCGGCGACGTCCGCGAGACCCACCATGTCGCCGTCCTGATCGGCTACGGCGCCTCAGCCGTGAACCCCTACCTGGCCATGGAGTCGGTGGAGCAGCTCATCAGCTCCGGTGACGTCACCGGCGTCACCCCGCAGGACGGCGTCTACAACCTGATCAAGGGCCTCGGCAAGGGTGTCCTGAAGATCATGTCCAAGATGGGCATCTCCACGGTGGCCTCCTACACCGGCGCCCAGACGTTCGAGGCCCTGGGACTCGGCCAGGAACTCGTGGACGAATACTTCGCCGGCACCCACTCCCAGCTTGGCGGCGTCGGCCTGGACATCATCGCCGCCGAGGTCGCTGCCCGGCACCGGATGGCGTACCCCGAAAGCGGCATCGAACTGCCGCACCAGCCGCTGCTGGGCGGCGGCGAGTACCAGTGGCGCCGCGACGGCGAACCGCACCTGTTCAACCCGGAGACCATCTTCCGGCTGCAGCACGCCACCCGCGAACGCCGTTACGACATCTTCAAGTCCTACACCCGCGGCGTCGACGACCAGTCCGAGAACCTCATGACCCTGCGCGGGCTCCTGAAGTTCAAGGGCGGCCTGCGCCCGGCGGTCCCGCTCGAGGAAGTGGAGCCCGTCTCCAGCATCGTCAAGCGGTTCTCCACCGGTGCCATGAGCTACGGCTCCATTTCGCAGGAGGCGCACGAGACCCTCGCCATCGCCATGAACCGGCTGGGCGGAAAGTCCAACACCGGTGAGGGCGGCGAGGACGTGGACCGCCTGCTGGATCCCACCCGCCGTTCGGCCGTCAAGCAGATCGCCTCGGGCCGCTTCGGCGTCACGAGCCTGTACCTCTCCAACGCCGATGACATCCAGATCAAGATGGCGCAGGGCGCGAAGCCCGGCGAGGGCGGCCAGCTGATGGCCCAGAAGGTCTACCCCTGGGTGGCCCGGACCCGGCACTCAACGCCCGGCGTCGGCCTCATCTCCCCGCCCCCGCACCACGACATCTACTCGATCGAGGACCTCGCGCAGCTGATCTACGACGCCAAGCGTGCCAACCCCTCGGCCCGAGTGCACGTCAAGCTCGTCTCCGAGGTGGGCATCGGCACCGTTGCCGCCGGCGTCACGAAGGCCAAGGCCGACGTCGTCCTGGTGTCCGGCCACGACGGCGGCACCGGCGCCTCGCCGCTGAACTCGCTCAAGCATGCGGGCGTCCCCTGGGAACTCGGCCTGGCCGAGACCCAGCAGACCCTGATGCTCAACGGCCTGCGCGACCGCGTAGTGGTGCAGGTGGACGGCCAGCTGAAGACCGGCCGCGACGTTGTGATCGCCGCGCTGCTGGGCGGCGAGGAGTTCGGGTTCGCCACCGCACCGCTGGTGGTCTCGGGCTGCATCATGATGCGCGTCTGCCACCTGGACACCTGCCCCGTCGGCGTCGCCACGCAGAACCCCGAACTGCGCGCCCGGTTCGACGGCAAGCCCGAGTTTGTGGTCAACTTCTTCGAGTTCCTTGCCGAAGAGGTCCGGGAAATCCTGGCCGAGCTCGGCTTCCGGAGCCTGGAGGAGGCAATCGGCCACGCCGAAATGCTCGACACCCGTGAGGCGATCAGCCACTGGAAGGCCGAGGGCCTGGACCTGGACCCCATCCTGCACGGGCTAGAGTTCGACGACGACGCCCCGCTGCGGAACCTCACCGGCCAGAACCACGAACTCGACAAGCACTTCGACCAGCGCCTGATCGCGATGGCCGCCGAGGCCCTGAGCGACCGCACCCCGGTGAAGATCTCGGTCGACGTGATCAACACGGACCGGTCGGTCGGCACCATGCTCGGCCACGTGGTCACCAAGACCTTCGGCACGGACGTGCTCGCCACGGACACCATCGACGTCACCCTGACCGGCACCGCCGGCCAGTCCCTGGGCGCGTTCCTGCCCGCAGGCATCACCCTGCGGATGTTCGGCGACTCGAACGACTACGTCGGCAAGGGCCTGTCCGGCGGCCGGATCATCGTCCGCCCGGACCGCACCAACGTCTTCCAGGCGGAGCGCAACGTGATCGCCGGCAACGTGATCGGCTACGGCGCCACCAGCGGCGAGCTGTTCCTCCGCGGCCAGGTGGGGGAGCGGTTTATGGTGCGTAACTCCGGCGCCACCGCGGTGGTCGAAGGCATCGGCGACCACGGCTGCGAGTACATGACCGGCGGCCAGGCACTGATCATCGGCCGCACCGGCCGCAACTTCGGCGCCGGCATGTCCGGCGGCACCGCCTACGTCCTGGACTTGCAGACCGAACGGGTCAACAAGCAGGCCCTCGACGCCGGCGAGCTGCAGCTGCGCGAGCTCGACGCCGAGGACCGCGACATTGTCCACGGCCTGCTGGTCAAGCATCTCGAGGAGACGGAGTCGCAGCTCGCGGCCCGGCTGCTGGAGAACTTCGATGACACCGCAGCCCGCCTTACCAAGGTGCTGCCGCGCGACTACGCGGCCGTCCTGCAAACCCGTCTTGACGCCATCGAAGAGGGCCTGGACCCCGACGGCGAAGAAGTTTGGTCTCGAATCCTGGAGGTGACCGGTGGCTGATCCACGCGGATTTCTGAAAGTACGCCAGCGTGAAACGCAGCCGCGCCGTCCCGTCCCGGTCCGCATCATGGACTGGAAAGAGGTCTACGAAGCCCAGGAAAAGGGTGTCCTGAAGAGCCAGGCCGGCCGCTGCATGGACTGCGGCGTCCCGTTCTGCCACCAGGGCTGCCCGCTGGGCAACCTCATCCCGGAATGGAACGACCTCGTCTGGCGGGACAAGGGCGAGGAAGCCATGGAGCGGCTGCACGCCACCAACAACTTCCCTGAGTTCACCGGCCGGCTCTGCCCGGCACCCTGCGAGGCGTCCTGCGTACTGGGCATCAACCAGCCCGCCGTGACCATCAAGCAGGTGGAGGTCTCCATCGTTGACCAGGCGTTCGACAACGGCTGGGTCAACCCGCTGCCGCCGGCCCGCCTCTCCGGCAAGACGGTCGCCGTCGTCGGCTCCGGCCCCGCCGGACTGGCCGTCGCGCAGCAGCTGACCCGCGTAGGCCACACCGTCGCCGTGTACGAACGCGACGACAAAATCGGCGGGCTGCTGCGCTACGGCATCCCCGACTTCAAGATGGAAAAAGAGCAGGTGGACCGCCGCCTGGACCAGATGAAGGCCGAAGGCACCCGCTTCCGCACCGGCGTCGCAGTCGGCACCGACGTGACCTGGGAGCAGCTGCGCCGGCGCTACGACGCCGTGGTGGTCGCCACCGGGGCCACCGTCCCGCGGGACCTGCCCATCCCGGGCCGTGAGCTCGAGGGCGTCCACTTCGCCATGGACTACCTCGTCCCGGCCAACCGCGTGGTCGCGGGGGAGACGGTGGAAAACCAGATCAACGCCGCGGGCAAGCACGTTGTCATCCTTGGCGGCGGCGACRCCGGCGCGGACTGCCTCGGCACCGCCCACCGGCACCAGGCGGCGTCGGTGACCACGCTGGCGATCGGCAAGCAGCCTTCCGCCGAGCGTGCGGCGCACCAGCCCTGGCCTACGTTCCCCACCCTCTTCGAGGTGGCCAGCGCCCACGAGGAAGGCGGCGAACGCAGCTACCTCGCCTCCACCGTGGAGTTCGTCGGCGAGAACGGCAAGCTGACCGGCGTGAAGGTCGCTGAGACGGAATTCGTCGACGGCAAGCGGCTGCCCAAGGCAGGTACCGAGAGGGTGATCCCGGCGGACCTGGTCTTCCTGTCCCTGGGCTTCACCGGCGCCGAACCGGCCGGCATCACCGAACAGGTCAACGCCGAGTTCGACGGCCGCGGCAACGTGGCCCGTGACGGGTATTACATGACCAACACCGAAGGGGTCTTCGTCGCCGGAGACGCCGGCCGCGGCCAGTCCCTGATCGTTTGGGCGATCGCCGAGGGCCGGGCGTGCGCTGCGGCGGTGGACAAATTCCTGATGGGAAGCACCGTTCTCCCGGCGCCAGTAGCGCCGACCGACCGGGCGATCGCGGTCCTGTAGCCGGTCCGGCCCCCTCCGGGCCCGGGCCGGCCATCGGCCGTTCTTCTCCGCGACAACTAAAAACAACCAAGAGACAACTAGGGTAGGTATATGAGACGCGCTAAAATTGTGGCCACCTTTGGACCGGCGATCGCGAGCTTCGAGAACACGCTCGCTGTTCTGGAAGCCGGGGTGGACGTTGCCCGGATGAACATGAGCCACGGAGACTACTCCGTGCACGACAACACCTACGAGAACGTCCGCAAGGCCGCGGGGCAGCTCGGCAAGGCCGTTGCCATCATGGCCGACCTGCAGGGCCCCAAGATCCGCCTGGGCCGCTTCGTCGACGGACCGCACCTGCTGGCCGTCGGTGACACGTTCACGATCACCACCGAGGACGTCCCGGGCACCAAGGACATCTGCTCCACGACGCTCAAGAGCCTCACCGAGGACGTCAACCCGGGCGATGCCCTCCTGATCGATGACGGCAAGGTGGCGCTGCGCGCCATCGAGGTCGACGACGTCAAGGTCGTCGCCACTGTAGTGGTCGGCGGCTACGTGTCCAACAACAAGGGCATCAACCTCCCCGGCGTGGCCGTCAACGTGCCGGCGCTGAGCGAAAAGGACGAGGACGATCTCCGCTGGGCCATGAGCCGCGGCGTGGACATGGTGGCCCTCTCCTTCGTGCGCGACGCCTCGGACATCAAGCGCGTCCACGAGATCATGGACGAAGAAGGCCGCCGCGTGCCGGTGATCGCCAAGATCGAGAAGCCCCAGGCCGTGGAGCAGCTCCCCGAAATCATCGACGCGTTCGATGCCATCATGGTGGCCCGCGGCGACCTCGGTGTTGAGCTTCCGCTTGAGGAAGTGCCGATCGTGCAGAAGCGCGCCGTCGAGCTGGCCCGCCGCTGGGCCAAGCCCGTCATCGTGGCCACCCAGGTGCTGGAATCCATGATCGACAACCCGCGCCCGACGCGTGCCGAGGCCTCCGACTGCGCCAACGCCGTGCTCGACGGTGCGGACGCCGTGATGCTCTCCGGCGAGACCAGCGTGGGCAAGTTCCCGATCGAGACCGTCAAGACCATGGCCCGGATCATCGAATCCACCGAGGTCCACGGCCTGGAGCGCGTCCCCCCGCTGGGCACCAAGCCCAAGACCCGCGGTGGCGCCATCACCCGTGCCGCCGTCGAAATCGCCGACCAGCTGGAAGCAAAGTACATCTGTACCTTCACCCAGTCCGGTGACTCGGCACGCCGCCTCTCCCGCCTGCGCCCGATCCGTCCGGTCTTCGCCTTCACCCCCGTGGAGCACGTCTGGAACCAGCTCGCGCTGACCTGGGGCATCCAGCCCGTCCTGGTCCCGATGGTGGGCCACACCGACGAGATGACCGCACAGGTTGACCGCAGCCTGCTGGAAATGGACCTGGTGGACGACGGCGACATGGTGGTCATTGCCGCCGGTTCCCCTCCCGGTAAGGCCGGGTCCACGAACATGCTCAAGGTCCACAAGGTGGGCGACCTCGCCGACGCCGGCAGCCACAGCGAGAACGCCGGGGCCAAGGACAAGGTGGGCCCGTGGCCGGAAAAGAAGAAGAAGAGCGCCAAGCTCTAGTCTTCGCCGGAGACACAAAGGGAGGGTCCCCGCCGCTGGTTTTCCGCGGCGGGGACCCTCCCTTTTGTGCTTGTGTTTTTTGTGTTCGCGCTAGTTGACCTGGTTGATGATGGTCTCGGCAACCTCGCGCATGCTGAGGCGCCGGTCCATGGAGGTCTTCTGGATCCAGCGGAACGCTTCCGGCTCCGTCAGGCCCATCTTGGTGGTCAGGAGGCTCTTGGCACGCTCGACGAGCTTGCGGGTGGCGAACTGTTCCTGCAGGTCGCTGACCTCGCTCTCGAGGGCCTTGATCTCCTCGTGCCGGGACAGAGCGATCTCCAGGGCCGGGATCAGGTCCGCCGGGGTGAAGGGCTTGACCACGTAGGCCATGGCACCGGCGTCGCGGGCCCGCTCCACGAGTTCCTTCTGGCTGAACGCGGTCAGCAGGACCACGGGGGCGATGCGTGCCTTGACGATCTTTTCAGCGGCGGAGATACCGTCCATGACCGGCATCTTGACGTCCATGAGGACCAGGTCCGGCTTCAGTTCCTCGGCGAGCTGCACGGCCTTCTCGCCGTTGTCCGCCTCGCCGACCACGTCGTAGCCTTCGCCGCGCAGGATTTCGATGATGTCCAGGCGGATGAGGGTCTCATCCTCGGCGACCACAACGCGGCGCGCGGGCTGGGAAGTGGGGGTTGACTCCGTCTGTTCTGACACGGGAACTCCTTGGAAAGGTACGGCGGGCGGTGAGCCATTCTGTGGCGCGTCCGCGGGTGTACTGGGGGCCGGTAGGGATCGATGCGGCGTCACTGGCGCGATTCTGGAATTCAGCCTATCTGCATGTAGAGTAATTTCGCGCACCGGAAGCGATCGCGTTGCTCACAGGAGACCTGGGGCCGCGAATATGACAGCCGGTGTACTCCGCGCCCGAGTGGCGGAATTGGCAGACGCGCCGCACTCAAAATGCGGTATCGAAAGGTGTGTGGGTTCGAGTCCCACCTCGGGCACAGTGTTATCGCAGGTTAAGGCTTTTTTGTTGGTTTGGTGTTGAAAAGGCTGAACTTTTTTGGGGCGTCCGTGAGGGCGCCTTCAACGGGCGGACTAAGGCTCTTGGTCACCGCGTGAACATCCTCCGTCAAATGCAACAAATGCATCATTTCGAGCCGGGGCAGGTTCCATCTTTCTGAAGCCAACTCAACGTTAATGGCTCCGCCCCGGCGCTCAGCCGCAGCTCAGCCGGTGCTATCGAGGATCAGGCGCGCCGCTTCCGTTGGTTGGTCCCAGTGCGGGAAGTGACCGCAGTTTTCGAACCAGTGCAGCGTTGCATCCGGGAACAGCTCCGTGGCCCGCGCCGCCTCTCTCGGAGCGGTGACCTTGTCCTTCCGCCCCCATCCAATGACCACTTTGCCCTTGAGAGAACCAGCCGGTGCGCCTTCCTGGCGGGGTCCGTGAATCAGCGCGTTGAGGGCCGGGTCCAGACTGGTCGATGTCTTGAACCCGCGAAGCTCATGCAGCACCAGATCCTGCGGCAGCTTCCATGGGTGGGCGGAGAACTGAGCCAACAGGGCCGTCCGGCCCACGGGGTTGCCCGTGAGGAAGGGGAGCGCCGGTTGGATGCGGCGCACCAGTGCGACGGATGCCTTGATGCTTGCACCAAAGATCGCTGCCTGGCGGTCATTCCAGAATCCACCAGGGTCCAGTGCGATCGTGGTGCCAGCGTGCCCTCGCCGTGCCATTTCCAATGCCATCCGGGCGCCCATGGAGCTGCCTACCAGATCAATGTCACCCAGTTCCTCGTCGCGGATAAAGGCTTCGACGGCATCGGTCAGCGTGGCAATGGTGGTTTCGCCGGTCAGCGGCGCGGATTCGCCGCAACCGGGGAGGTCGACGGCGATTACATCGCGTTCAGCGGCCAGCGCCGGGATTACCGGATTCCAGTTACCAATACTGGAACCGAGTCCATGGACCAGGAGGAGTGGCTTACCGGAGCCTTGCCGGGTTGAGTGCAGCATGACTTCACTCTAGGGGGCGGTGCAACATGTCTGGTCAAGAGTCATCCGGCGAAAGGCTCGACGGCACAGCGATACGCGGCGCTGAGCGCAGTGCTAGAAACAGCAGTACCACCGTGGTGGAGAGCGCCGGATACGACGGCGACAGTGAGAACTTCCGGGTGTCCTCGGGCCGAACCCGCGTAGGTCGTTTTCTGTCCCGTCCGCGCCGGAGCGGTCGGTGATGTCGGAAGGAGGAACCGCCGGCGTGATCGTCATCGATTTCCGGCATGAGGGCCGCCCCGTAGTGCTGTGCTTGTTCGAAGCCGGCCCGGTTCCGGAGGCTTACTCGTCAAATCGGAGCGAAATCGCGTTCAAGCCACAACTGCCCCCGCGGACTGCCGCTTTGGCAGCCTGTTGCGCCAAAGTGGTCACCAGCGAGGGTGTGCAATTTGCACACCCCGGACTTCGGAACGGGTCGTGCTGGTGCCGGACTGGGCCGGATTGCGGAGGTTATCGGGGAGCGGCGGAAATTCAGGGGCTGGGACCCGGTTCGAGTCCCACCTCGGGCACGCATAACCCCTCGTCAGAGGGGTTTTTGCTTTAATGTGCCGACACATCTGGGGGTTGCGTCGCTCTGACGATTGGCCTGCGGGACCACAACTACACCGGAACAATCAGCCTGGCGTACGATCCGGTAAGCGGTACGGCGGGGGACAGCCTCCTGCCCCATTTCGCGGCCCTTGTAGCAGTGCCGCCGGGACTGGCCGGGATCATTAAGGTGGTGGCCATCCGCCCCCGACACATGAAGTTCTGACGACCGGCCGACAAGCCGGGCCCGCACGTTGAAAAGATGCATGTCAGTCGTCCTAGGAAGTTCCTTATCCCGCCGCGGCGGGAATCTGCAAGACTGACCGGATGATTACCGAACACGCGCTGCTTCCCGTCATTTCCGGCCAAGAAGAAGAATTCCAGGCAGCATTCGACCGCGCTCGTTCGGTTATAGCGTCGATGCGTGGCTTCGTCTCGTTGTCGCTCTCACGCTCGATCGAAACACCCAACACCTACTTACTTCTCGTGCAGTGGGACAGCCTAGAGGACCACACGGTTGGCTTCAGGGAATCCCAGCAGTATCAGCAGTGGCGGGAGCTTCTGCATAAGTTCTACAAGCCGTTTCCTTTGGTCGAACACTTCGAGCTCGTGAGCTCCGCTCCTCAGTAGCGTAGGTAGCGCGGTGGCGCAAGAGACTGTAGCAGCCATGGCTTATGACAGCAGGACGAATCTCGGGAAAGACGTTCTATCAGAGCGCGCGACACGAATCGCGGATCGCTTTCCTGTTGCTCCCAATGTGATCTGGGATAAGCTCCGAAGATGGCACCGCGAAGTTTTCTTCAATGGCCGGTCGTCCGGCAGCTGAGCACCGGCGATCTGCTGGGCCGCGGGCCGTCAGTCACCTCCGCCAAGACCCAGGCGATAGTCCCGCGTACATCAACCGCGGACCGTGTTGTGCAGAGTGTGTGCCCCTACTGCGCCGTCGGCTGCGGTCAGCGCGTCTACGTCAAGGACGAGAAGGTTGTCCAGATTGAGGGCGATCCCGATTCGCCCATCTCCCGCGGCCGGCTGTGCCCCAAGGGCTCGGCCAGCGAGCAGCTGGTTAACTCGCCGGGCCGGCAGACAAAGGTGTTATACCGTGCCCCGCGTTCCACCGAGTGGCAACGGCTGGACCTCGCTACCGCCGTGGACATGGTGGCGGACCGGTTCATCGAAACCCGCCGCAGGACCTGGCAGCAGGAAGACGATAAAGGACGGCTGCTGCGGCGCACCATGGGCATCGCTTCGTTGGGCGGCGCAACCCTGGACAACGAAGAGAACTACTTGATCAAGAAGCTCTTCACCGCAGCCGGGGCGGTGCAGACCGAGAACCAGGCCCGCATATGACACTCCGCCACGGTTCCCAGTTTGGGAGCCTCGTTTGGACGCGGTGGTGCGACGCAATCACTGCAGGACATGGGTAACGCCGACTGCATCGTCATTCAGGGTTCCAACATGGCCGAATGCCATCCCGTGGGATACCAGTGGGTGGCCGAGGCTAAGGCGCGCGGAGCTAAGGTCATCCACATCGACCCCCGGTTCACGCGTACTTCCGCGGTCGCGGATAAGCACATTCCCATCCGGGCTGGCTCTGACGTTGTTCTCTTGGGCGCGCTCATTAACTACGTCATTACTAACGACCTCTGGTTCAGAGAATACGTCGGCGCGTACACCAACGCCGCCACGCTGGTCCAC
>NZ_JBFTNO010000041.1:0-17660 GCF_056397525.1 Arthrobacter sp. 05L45_2
GTGTTCGCCTACGCGTTCGACCAGCTGACCAAGCTCTGGGTCACGGAAACCATGACCGAGGGGGAGCGGATCCCCGTTCTTCCGCCGCTGCTGCACTGGTACTACATCCGGAACTCCGGCGCCGCGTTCTCCATCGGCGAGAACGTCACCTGGGTCTTCACCATCATCATGGCCGCGGTCTCCGTCGCGATCCTGCTCCAGCTGCGCAAGCTCGGCTCTGCCTGGTGGGCCCTGGCGCTGGGCCTCCTGCTTGGCGGGGCGCTGGGCAACCTGACTGACCGCCTGTTCCGCGAGCCCTCCTTCGCGATGGGCCACGTGGTGGACTTCATCCAGCTGCCCAACTTTGCGATCTTCAACATCGCCGACTCCGCGGTGGTCTCCGCCGTCGTGATCATCTGCCTGCTCACGCTGCGCGGCATCACCCTGGACGGCTCACGGGTGACCGGCGGCCAGGACAAAAAAGCCGCCCCGCCGGCTGCCCGGGACCACAATGTCTGACGCAGTGCCGGCGGAAAACGCCGCCCGGCACTTCACCGTGCCCGAAGAACTTACCGGAGCCCGGGTGGACGCAGGCCTGGCGAAACTTATGGGCATCTCCCGGTCGCAGGCCGCCGCGCTGATCGCGGAGGGCAATGTCAGCAGCCATGGCAAGGCCGTGGGCAAGTCCCTGAAGCTGAGCGCCGGCGTCGGGCTCGACGTCGTCGTCCCGGAGCGCCGGGACCCCCTGGAAGTCGTGGAGGAAGTTGTGGAAGGCCTGAAAATCCTGCTCGACGACGACGAGTTCGTCGTCGTCGACAAGCCCGTTGGGGTCGCTGCCCACCCGTCGCCGGGCTGGGTGGGGCCGACGGTCGTCGGCGGCCTCGCCGGCGCCGGCTACCGGATCTCCACCTCCGGTTCGCCCGAACGTGCCGGCATCGTCCACCGGCTCGACGTCGGGACCTCCGGCGTGATGGTGGTCGCCAAAACCGAGAACGCCTACACGGCGCTCAAGCGGGCCTTCAAGGAGCGCACCGTGGACAAGGTGTACCACGCCGTCGTCCAGGGCCTGCCGGACCCGCTGGCCGGCACCATCGACGCCCCGATCGGACGCCACCCCGGCCACGACTGGCGCTTCGCGGTGATTGAAGACGGCCGCGACTCGGTGACCCACTATGAGGTGCTCGAAGCTTTCGGCAAGGCCTCCCTGGTGGAGGTGCACCTGGAAACGGGCCGCACCCACCAGATCCGGGTGCACTTCTCCGCCCTCCGGCACCCTTGCGCCGGCGACCTGACGTACGGGGCGGACCCCCGGCTCGCCGCCACCCTGGGCCTGACCCGGCAGTGGCTGCACGCCCGTCAGCTGTCGTTCGACCACCCCCGGACGGGGGAGCGGGTCACGGTGACCAGCGAGTACCCGCAAGACCTCAAGTACGCCCTCGAGGTACTGGAGTCAGGCCAGGCGTGACCGGCCGCCGTGCCGGGCACGGAAGTGTCCGCACCCGGCACTAGAATGAGTCGGTGACTTCCAGCAACAACTCGTTCGTCCACCTCCACAACCACACCGAGTACTCCATGTTGGACGGTGCGGCGCGCCTCGGGGAACTCTTCGATGAGACCGAACGGCTGGGCATGCCCGCCCTGGCCACCACGGACCACGGGTACCTCTTCGGGGCGTTCGACTTCTGGAAACGGGCCACGGACAAGGGCATCAAGCCGATCATCGGCGTCGAGGCTTACGTCACGCCCGGCACCGCACGCACGGATAAGACCCGGGTGCGCTGGGGCGAAGAGAACCAGCGCAAGGACGACATCTCCGGCGGTGGCGCCTACACCCACATGACCCTGCTGAGCTACAACAACGCCGGCATGCGGAACCTCTTCCGGGCCTCCTCGATTGCCTCCCTGGACTCGGTGTTCGGCAAATGGCCCCGCCTGGACCGGGAACTGCTCAACACGTACTCCGAGGGCCTGATCGCCACCACCGGCTGCCCGTCCGGCGAAGTCCAGACACGGCTCAGGCTGGGGCARTACCGCGAGGCCGTGGAGGCCGCAGCCGAGTTCCGCGACATCTTCGGGGCCGAGAACTACTTCTGCGAACTCATGGACCACGGCCTGGACATTGAGCGCCGCGTCACGGGCGACCTGCTGCGGCTGGCCAAGGAACTGAACCTGCCCCTGGTGGCCACCAACGACCTTCACTACACCCACGAACACGACGCCAAGGCGCACGAGGCCCTGCTGGCCATCCAGTCCGGGTCCACCCTGCTGGAACCGACCTACGACAACGGCGGCTCACGGTTCGCCTTCTCCGGCAGCGGCTACTACCTGAAGTCCCCGCAGGAGATGCGCGAGCTGTTCCGCGACCACCCCGACGCCTGCGACAACACACTGCTGATCGCCGAGCGCTGCGAAGTCTCGTTCAACACCGGCGCCAACTACATGCCGCGCTTCCCCTGCCCCGAGGGTGAGGACGAGACGTCGTGGCTGGTCAAGGAAGTGGACAAGGGACTCCACTACCGCTACCCGAAGGGCATTCCGGACAAGGTCCGCCAGCAGGCCGACTATGAGCTGGAAGTCATCACGTCCATGGGCTTCCCCGGCTACTTCCTGGTGGTKGCCGACTTCATCRMCTGGKCSAAKMASMASGGCATCCGCGTGGGCCCCGGCCGTGGTTCGGGTGCCGGCTCCATGGTGGCGTACGCGATGCGCATCACCGACCTCGACCCGCTGCACCACGGCCTGATCTTCGAGCGGTTCCTGAACCCGGACCGCGTCTCCATGCCTGACTTCGACGTCGACTTCGATGACCGGCGCCGTTCCGAGGTCATCGACTACGTGACACGCAAGTACGGTGACGAGCGTGTGGCCATGATCGTCACCTACGGCACCATCAAGACCAAGCAGGCCCTCAAGGACTCCTCCCGTGTGCTCGGCTATCCCTTCAGCATGGGCGAGACGCTGACCAAGGCGCTGCCGCCCGCCGTGATGGCCAAGGACATCCCCCTGGCGGACATCCAGAACCCGGAGGCCAAACGCTACGGCGAGGCCGGCGACTTCCGGCAGCTGATCTCCACGGACCCCGAAGCCGCGAAGGTCTTCGAGACCGCGCTCGGCATCGAGGGCCTGAAGCGGCAATGGGGCGTCCACGCCGCCGGTGTGATCATGTCCTCGGACCCCATCATCGACGTCATCCCGATCATGCGCCGGTTCCAGGACGGCCAGGTCATCACGCAGTTCGATTACCCGACGTCCGAGGGCCTCGGCCTGATCAAGATGGACTTCCTGGGCCTGCGGAACCTGACCATCATTTCCGACGCCCTCGAAAACATCACCATGAACCGCGGGATCGAGCTGGACCTCGAATCCCTGGAGCTGGACGACGCCGCATCCTATGAGCTGCTGGCCCGAGGCGACACCCTGGGCGTGTTCCAGCTCGACGGCGGCCCCATGCGGTCACTGCTGAAGCTCATGAAGCCTGACAACTTCGAAGACATCTCCGCCGTCCTGGCCCTCTACCGGCCGGGACCCATGGGCGCCAACGCGCACACGGACTATGCGCTGCGCAAGAACGGCATCCAGGAGGTCATCCCGATCCACCCGGAGCTGAAGGAACCGCTGGCCGAAATCCTCGGCGGCACCTACGGGCTGATCGTGTACCAGGAGCAGGTGATGGCCGTGGCGCAGAAGCTCGCCGGCTACAGCCTGGGCCAGGCCGACATCCTGCGCCGCGCCATGGGCAAGAAGAAGAAGTCGGAACTGGACAAGCAGTTCGCCGGCTTCTCCCAGGGCATGCAGGACAACGGCTACTCCATGGCCGCCGTGAAGACGCTGTGGGACATCCTGCTGCCCTTCTCCGACTACGCCTTCAACAAGGCGCACTCGGCGGCCTACGGTGTGATCTCCTACTGGACCGCGTACCTGAAGGCGCACTACGCCCCGGAGTACATGGCCGCACTGCTGACCTCCGTGGGGGACGACAAGGACAAATCGGCCATTTACCTCAACGAGTGCCGCCGGATGGGCATCACGGTGCTGCCGCCGGACGTCAACGAATCGGCGCTCAACTTCACCCCGGTCGGGAACGACATCCGCTTCGGCATGGGTGCCATCCGCAACGTCGGTGCCAACGCCGTCGACGCCATGGTGGCCGCGCGCGAACGCGAAGGGGCGTACACCTCCTTCAAGGATTACCTGATGAAGGTCCCGGCGGTGGTCTGCAACAAGCGCACCATCGAATCGCTGATCAAGGCCGGCGCTTTCGACTCCCTGGGCCACCACCGCCGGGCCCTGGCCATGATCCACGAAGAAGCCATCGACTCGGTGATCACGCTCAAGCGCAACGAGGCCATCGGGCAGTTCGACCTGTTCGCGGGCATCGACGACACCGAATCAGAGTCCTCGCTGAGCATCGAGATTCCCGAGCTGCCCGAGTGGGAGAAAAAGGACAAACTCTCCTTCGAACGGGACATGCTCGGCCTCTACGTCTCGGACCACCCGCTGCAGGGCCTCGAAGGCCTCCTCAGCCAGCATGCCGACCAGTCGATCACCTCGATCATCGCCGAGGACGGACCGCACGACGGCGCCATCATTACCATCGCGGGCATGATCACCTCGCTGAGCCGGCGCATCGCCAAGGCCAGTGGCAACGCCTACGCCCGCGCCGAGATCGAGGACCTCGGCGGTTCCGTGGAGGTGATGTTCTTCGGGCAGGTCTACGGGCCGATCGCCYCCGTCCTGGCCGAGGACCTGATCGTGGTCGTCAAGGGACGGCTGCAGCGGCGCGACGACGGCGCCGTCGCCCTCAACTGCATGGAACTCTCCGTGCCGGACCTCAGCGAGGGCCTCGACGGGCCCCTGGTCATCACCATGCCGACGCACAAGGCCACCGAGGCCGTGGTCAACGAACTCGGTTACGTGCTGCGGACCCACCGCGGCAAGTCGGAGGTCCGGCTGCACCTGCACGGCGACTCCCGCGTGGAGGTTATGGGCCTGCCCGTGCACCTGCGCGTCAACCCCAGCCCGTCCCTGTTCGGGGACCTGAAGGTTCTCCTCGGCCCGACCTGCCTGGACAGCTAGGCCCGCCTACCGGCTAGATCTCGTAATCGAGCGGCACGGGCTGGCTGTAGCTGCCCCCGTGATAGAGCAGCGGGGCGCCCTCGCCGCCGATGGCGCCGTCGACCACCTCGACCACTACTACGGCGTTGTTCTCAAAGGACAGCCGCATCTGGATTTTGCCGATCAGCCAGCCGGACACGTCCTTGAGGACCGGGACCCCGTGCGGGCCGAGCTCCCAGTGGTCGCCCTCGAAGCGGTTCCGGGTCCTTGCGAAGCGGTCGGCGAGTTCCTGGTTCTCCAGCCCCAGCATATGCACGCCGATATAGCTGGAGTTGGCCACCGCGGGCCAGGAGCTGGAGGTGCGGGCCATGTTGAAGGTGAAGCGTGGCGGCCGGGCGGACAGGGAGGCTACCGAGGTTGCAGTGAAACCGTAGGGCACGCCATCCAGGTTCGCCGTAATGATGGCGACGCCCGCCGCGTGCCGGCGGAACATCTCCTTGAAAGTTCCTTCAAAGGCTTCTTCGGCTGATGCCACTGTGGTTCATCTCCCTGCGCTTGCGACTGGTACTCACTGCCAGCGTATTCCGGCAGGGCGGCCCGCGGTATTCGGCCTTCACCATTTAGTCATCCGGGCGTCACGTATCGGGCGCCGGCGTAATGTCCTGCGGCCCGGAAACCTTTGTTAAGGTTTGTTGCATGACACAACCCGCGGTGCACGTTCCCGTTGACCACCACGACGGCGCCCCGGGCTCCGCTGTGCCCGGCCCGGACTTCCACCGCGTTCCGTGGCGGGCGCTGGCCGTGATCGCTGCGGCCGGTGTTCCGGTCGGGCTGCTGTGGTGGCTGCTGGCACCCACGGGCCTGAACCTCATCACCCGGGACCCGGCGCTGGGGGCGGGAAGCAACCCCGCCGCCTGGTTGCCCCGGGACCTCGTCCTCGCCGGGCTGTTCCTGCTGGCAGGCTGCCTGTCCGGGGTCTTCCTCGCCGGCAACCGGCCCGCCCGGCTGGGGACTGCGACGGTGATCCTGGCCGTCGCAGCCGGCGCCGCCGGCGCGTTGCTGGCGTGGGGGACCGGGGTTCTGGCGGGCAGCATCTGGGGCGCGGCCGAGGACACCTCGGCCAGCGCCAGCATCGCGTTCTCGCTCCGGGCTTACGCCATGCTGGTCATTTGGCCAGCCGCCATCGCCCTCGCGATTTTCTTCTCCACGGTCTTTGCCAAGTCCGAGCCCGGACCGGGACCGGACGCCTGAACCGCGGGCGGCCCTGCGCCGCGTAGCAGCGTCCGGAGGCCAACGCAGCGGCGCGTAAAATGGACGAGTGACCCCATCTGCTGACAGCACCGTCCCTTCCGCCGCCGCGCCCACAGCCCCCACCCTCGACTTCCGCACCGTCGACGTGCGCGGCCAGCGGCTCTCCCTCGCGGGGCTGCGGGCCGCCGTTCCGCGGGCGCAGCACGGCACCGTGGCCGACGCCGAGCAAAAGGTCCAGGACATCATCACCGCGGTCCGGTCGCGGGGCTTCGCGGCGCTCAGTGAGCTCGCGCTGGCGTTCGACGGCGTGGAACAGTCCCATCCGCGGGTCCCGGCGGAGGCGCTGAAGGCAGCCCTGGACGGGCTTGATCCCGCCGTGCGCGCCGCGCTTGAGGAGTCCATCCGCCGGGCCCGGCGCTTCGCCGACGCCCAGCGCCCGGCGGACACCGACGTAGAACTCGGCGAGGGCGCCGTGGTGAGCCAGAACTGGGTTCCGGTGGCCCGCGTGGGCCTCTACGTCCCGGGCGGCCTGGCGGTCTACCCGTCCTCGGTCATCATGAACGTCGTCCCGGCGCTGGCAGCCGGCGTCGAATCCATCGCCCTGGCCTCGCCGCCACAGAAGAACTTTGGCGGGCTGCCGCACCCCACCATCCTGGCGGCCGCATGCCTGCTCGGCATCGACGAGGTCTATGCGATCGGCGGCGCCCAGGCCATCGCCGCCTTCGCCTACGGTATTCCCGGGGGAGCGGAGGACGGGCCCGGCATCGACCCGGTCGACGTCGTGACCGGGCCCGGGAACATCTTCGTGGCCACGGCCAAACGGCTGGTCAAGGGCGCCGTGGGCATCGACTCCGAGGCGGGCACCACCGAGATCGCCATCCTGGCCGACGCCACAGCACGCCCGTCGCTGGTCGCGGCCGACCTCATCAGCCAGGCCGAACACGATCCGCAGGCCRCCTCCGTGCTGTTCACCGACTCCGAGGCCCTCGCGGCCGCAGTCCGGGACGAGCTCGAGGTCCAGGCCGCCGCCACCAAGCACAGCGCCAGGGTCCGGCGGGCCCTCTCCGGACCGCAATCCGGCGTCGTCCTGGTTGAGGACCTGGAGCAGGGGATCGCTGCCTGCGACGCCTACGCTGCCGAGCACCTCGAAATCATGACCGCCGACGCCGCCGGTGTGGCGGCCCGGATCCGCAACGCCGGCGCCATCTTCGTGGGTGACTACAGTCCGGTGAGCCTGGGCGACTACTGCGCGGGGTCCAACCACGTGCTGCCCACCAGCGGCACGGCCGCCTTCTCCTCCGGGCTGAACGTGACCACCTTCCTGCGGGCCATCCAGGTGATCAACTACAGCGAGAGCGCCCTCGCTGAAGTCCGGGGCCACATCGTCAGCCTCTCGGGAGCCGAGGACCTGCCCGCCCACGGCGAGGCCGTGACCGCACGTTTCGCGGCGGGCAGCTAGAGGGCCACTATCCCGCCAGACCACTACATGTAGTAATTACAGGCTTGTTATTTAGCAATATCTAGTCGTAAACTGATCCCGGACGCGCCATGCAGTGCGCGCCGGCCGCGCATGGAATCCACTACTTTGGGCCTCGCGGGCAGATCCGAGATCCAGGTTGCGGCAGGGGAGGAAACAACGTGTATTGCCCGTTCTGCCGTAACCCTGATTCCCGTGTGGTGGACAGCCGCATCGCCGACGACGGCTCGGCTATCCGCCGCCGCCGTCAGTGCCCCGAATGCGGACGCCGGTTCACCACTGTGGAGACCACCAGCCTGACCGTGATCAAACGCTCCGGCGTTGGCGAGCCGTTCAGCCGCAGCAAGGTCATCAACGGTGTGCGGAAAGCCTGCCAAGGCCGTCCCGTGACCGAGGACGACCTCGCGATGCTGGCGCAGGAAGTCGAAGAGACCATTAGGGCCGCCGGCGCAGCCGAGATTGACGCCCACGAGGTGGGCCTTGCAATCCTCAGCCCTTTGCAGCGCCTCGACGAAGTTGCGTACTTGCGCTTCGCGAGCGTCTACCAGGCGTTTGAGTCCCTGGAAGATTTTGAGTCCGCCATCGCCCAGCTCCGCCGTGAGGCCGAGTCCAAGGGACGCGACGGCAAGAGCGCGCAAAAGAGCCCGCTCTAGGCTCAGCCAAGTTCCGGTGGTGGCAGCGGAGGGGAAGCCGCGGCCACCACCGGCTCCAATTTTTCCGGCTACTTAGCCAGCTTGTGCGTCAGCGCAACCTCGATGGCGGCGCCCACGATGCCGGCGTCGTTCTTCAGCTCCGCCGGGACGATCGGCGTCCGCAGCGACATGTGCGGCAGGTATTCGTCGGCCCGCTTGGAAATGCCGCCGCCCACGATGAACAGTTCCGGGGAGAAAAGGAACTCGACGTGGGAGAAGTAGCGCTGCAGCAGCACACTGTATTCGGTCCAGCTCAGGCCGTCCCGCTCACGGGCGACGGCGGAGGCCTTGCTCTCGGCGTCGAAACCGTCGATTTCCAGGTGGCCCAGCTCGGCGTTCGGGACAAGCTTGCCGTTGAAGATGAAGGCTGAGCCGATGCCCGTGCCCAGGGTGATGACCAGGACCGTGCCGTGGACGCCCTCACCGGCGCCGTAGCGGGCCTCGGCCAGGCCGGCGGCATCGGCGTCGTTGATGACCTCGACAGGGCGGCCCAGGCGCGCCGTCAGCATGGCGTCAATGTCCAGGTTCAGCCAGGAGTTATCCACGTTCGCTGTCGAGTGGACCACACCGTGCTGGATGATGCCGGGGAAGGTCACGCCCACTGGGGTGTCGGCGGCAGGGGCGCCGGAGCGCTTGGACAGCTCGCTGACCACCTGTGCCACCACCTCGGCGACGGCCTCCGGGGTGGAGGGCTGCGGGGTGGGCACGCGGAGCCGGTCGCCGACGAGCTTGCCCTTTTTGAGGTCAACGATGCCGCCCTTGATGCCGGTGCCACCGATGTCGATGCCGATCAGCGGGGCGTTCTTCTTCGACTTCTCGTCCTTCTTGGCCAATGGGATTCCGTTCGTGGCAGGGGAGGGGTGGGCTTAAAGGGGTGGTGCGTGGATCAGGGGAGGGTCAGGACCTCGGCGCCGGACTCGGTGACCAGCAGCGTGTGTTCGAACTGCGCCGTGCGCTTGCGGTCGCGGGTGACCACCGTCCAGTCGTCGGCCCACATGTCCCAGTCGACGGTGCCGAGGGTCAGCATCGGCTCGATGGTGAACACCATACCGGCCTCCATCACGGTGTTGTAGGCCGGGGCGGCGTCGTAGTGCGGGATGATCAGGCCGGTGTGGAAAGCCTCGCCCACGCCGTGTCCGGTGAAGTCACGGACCACGCCGTAGCCGAACCGTTTGGCGTAGGACTCGATGGTCCGGCCGATAACGTTGATTTCCCGGCCCGGGGCCACGGCGCGGATGGCCCGGCGCAGTGATTCCTCGGTGCGCTCGACCAGCAGGCGGGACTCCTCGTCGACGTCGCCGACGAGGAACGTGAAGTTGGTGTCGCCGTGCACTCCGCCGATGAAGGCCGTGATGTCGATGTTGAGGATGTCCCCGTCCTGAACCACGGTGCTGTCCGGAATGCCGTGGCAGATGACCTCATTCAGCGAGGAACACAGGGACTTCGGAAAGCCCCGGTAGCCCAGCGTGGACGGGTACGCCCTGTGGTCGAGCAGGAACTCATGGCCCACCCGGTCCAACTGGTCCGTGGTGACGCCCGGGGCGATGTGCTTGCCCACCTCCACAATGGCCTGGGCAGCGATCCGGGACGCGATGCGGATCTTCTCCACCGTCTCGGCCGACTTGACCTCTGAGCCCGTGAACTTGGCCGGGGCGGGCTTACCCACGTATTCGGGGCGCGCAATGGAAGCCGGCACGGCAAGCTGGGGACTGACTGTTCCCGGGCCGAGGGTGCCAATGGGTGCAGTCGAGGTGAGGGAAGGCATAGATTGATTCTATAAGCCCCCGGCCACAGGCCGGAAAAGAGGGGCCGGAAAGCACCTACGCAGAAGGAGATCCAATGCCCGAGTATTGGTACAACGTCAACACCCACGAGATCGAGGAAGACGCSATGTCCGACTGGAGCCAGCTGATCGGCCCYTACAAGACCCGAGAAGAAGCCGAACATGCCCTCGAGAAGGTCAAGGCCCGCAATGACGCCTGGGAAAAGGGCGACGACGACTAAGCTCCAGCCGGAAATCCGTTCGCAGGAATTTCCACCCACATCCGAATACCGGGACGGCAGGTCCCACTAGGAGGCACATCATGGCCGAACTTATGCCGGGATATGCGGGTAAGTGGCGGTTCGACCCCACCCACACCCGGATTGGCTTTTCCACCCGGCACGCAATGGTGACGAAGGTGCGCGGAGCATTCAACGACTTCGAGGGCCTCATCACCGTGGATCCGGAACACCCGGACCGCTCAGCAGTCGAGCTCACCGTCCAGGTGGCCAGCATCGACACCCGTAATGCCGACCGTGATCAGCACCTGCGGACCAACGACTTCTTCGACGCCCCGCAGTTCCCCACCATCGTGTTTAAGAGCAGCCGGGTGGACCAGGTCGACGAGGGGCACTTCATCGTCAGCGGCGAGGTGACCATCCGCGGCGTGACCAAGGAAATTTCGATCCCGCTGGACTTCATCGGCGTCGAGAAGGACCCCATGGGCAACCTCCGGGCCGGTTTCGAGGGTTCGCGCCGCATTGACCGCCAGGACTTTGGCCTGAAATGGAATACGGCCCTGGACTCCGGCGGCGTGCTGGTGTCGGACAAGATCACACTGGAATTCGAGGTGTCCGCCATCAAAGTCGACGACGGCGCCGCCAACGACGCGTAGCCCGCCGGTATCACAGGGGACCCCGGTCCGGGGCGCCCGCTAGAAGGAGTGCTCCGGGCCGGGGAACTGGCCCGAACGGACGTCGTCGCCGTAGGCCTTGGCGGCGTCGGAGAGCGTGGTCCGCAGATCAGCGTACTGCTTCACGAACTTGGCCATCTTCCCGCCGCGCAGCCCGGCCATATCCTGCCAGACAAGCACCTGGCCGGTGGTCGCGCTTCCGGCCCCAATGCCGATGGTGGGTACCTCGACGGCGGCGTCCACGGCAGCCGCCGTCGGTGCCGGCACCATTTCCATCAGCACGCAGAACGCCCCGGCGTCCGCCAGCGCGACGGCGTCGTCGATCAGCCGCTGGGCGTCGTCGCCCCGGCCCTGGACCCTGTAGCCGCCGAGGGCGTGTTCGCTTTGCGGCGTGAAACCGATGTGCGCCATCACCGGGATCCCGGCCTGGACCATGGCCCGGACCGTCCCGGCGTAGAACTTTCCGCCTTCGATCTTGACGGCGTGCGCGAGCCCCTCCTTCAGGAAGCGGACTCCTGTGGCCACCGCCTGTTCGGCTGAAACCTCGTAGCTGCCGAACGGCAGGTCCGCCACCACCAGGGCGCGCCGGGCGGAACGGGCCACGGCGCGGCAGAGCGGGAGGAGCTCGTCGACGGTGACCGGGAGGCTGGTCTCGTTGCCGAAGACGTTGTTGGACGCCGAATCGCCCACCAGCAGCACCTCGATGCCGGCCTGATCGAAGATCTCGGCCGTGTACTGGTCGTAGGCCGTCAGCATGGCGAAGCGATCGCCGTTGAGCTTCGCCTGCCGCAGGTGGTGGGTGCGGATCCGGGCCGCCGGCTTCGTAGCGCCGGCTTTGGCGCCGCTGTCCTGGCCGCCGCCGCCGTCCGGTGCGGGAGCCGCCGCGGCGGGGCCGTTCCCGTACGGGGCGGCGAGTTCGGCGGGCACATTGGATTCGGGGCTGCTGCTGGGGGCCATGCCACGAGCGTAGTGCGATACCCGGGGTCCTAGCTACCGGAGGCCACCCGCGGCCCGGTGAAACCCGTCACAAACCGGGCCGCCGGAAGGGTCAGCAGGGGCACCGGCCGGACCGCCTGACGGGGCCTTGTGTTAACGGTGTGTTACGCCGGGGCGCTAGTCCAGCAAACGCCGGGAATGCTTAGTAGAGTGATTCGAGAGCAGCTGCGGGCGCCAGCCGAGACGAGTAGTCGGGGCGGGTCCGGGGCACGGACGTAGACCCGGAAAGAGGCACCATGGACCGCCAGCAAGAGTTTGTCCTGCGGACGATCGAAGAGCGCGACGTGCGATTTGTGCGCCTGTGGTTCACCGACGTCGTAGGCTCGCTCAAGTCCGTGGCATTGGCGCCGGCCGAGGTCGAAGGCGCCTTCGAGGAGGGCCTCGGTTTCGACGGCTCCTCGATCGAGGGACTGGCCCGGGTGTTCGAATCGGACATGCTGGCGCAGCCTGACCCCTCGACCTTCCAGATCCTGCCGTGGCGCGGCGAGACGGAAGCAACGTCCCGAATGTTCTGCGACATCCTGACCCCCGACGGCGAACCGTCCGCCGCTGACCCGCGCAACGTCCTCAAGCGGAACCTGGCAAAGGCCGCGGACATGGGCTTCACCTGCTACACGCACCCCGAAATCGAGTTCTACCTGCTCAAGTCCCAGCAGCCGGGCCCCGACGGCGCACCGGTCCCCGTGGACGAGGGAGGCTACTTCGACCACGTACCCGGCGGCGTAGCCCAGGACTTCCGCCGCACCGCCGTCACCATGCTCGAATCCGTTGGCATCTCGGTGGAATTCAGCCACCACGAGGCCGGTCCCGGGCAGAACGAGATCGACCTGCGCTACGCGGACGCCCTGCAGACCGCGGACAACATCATGACCTTCCGCACCGTGATCAAAGAGGTCGCGCTGCAGCAGGGAACCTACGCCACCTTTATGCCTAAGCCGTTCACCGCCCACCCCGGCTCCGGCATGCACACCCACTTCTCGCTCTTCGAGGGCGACACCAACGCGTTTTACGAAGCCGGCGCGGAATTCCAGCTCTCCGAAACGGCCAGGCAGTTCATCGCCGGCATCCTGAAACACGCCCCGGAGTTCACCGCGGTGACCAACCAGTTCGTCAACTCGTACAAGCGCCTCTGGGGCGGGGGAGAGGCACCCAGCTACCTCAGCTGGGGCCACAACAACCGCTCCGCCCTTGTCCGGGTCCCGCTGTACAAGCCCGGCAAGGGCCAGTCCGCGCGGATCGAATACCGCGGCATCGATTCCGCCGCCAACCCCTACCTCGCCTACGCCGTACTGCTCGGCGCGGGGCTGAAGGGCATCGAGGAGGGCTACCAGCTGCCCGCCGCGGCCGAGGACGACATCTGGTCACTGAGTTCGGCCGAACGCCGCGCGATGGGCCACGACCCGCTGCCGGCCAGCCTGCACGACGCCATCCGCACCATGGAGGACTCCGAGCTCATGCCGCAGATCCTGGGCGAACAGGTCTTCGAGCACTTCCTGCGCAACAAGCGCGCCGAGTGGCAGGACTACCGGCTCCAGGTGACGCCCTACGAACTGCAGCGCAACCTGGCCATCCTTTAGGCCGCTGCGGTGAGCCTGGCACGGCGCCTCATCGCCGCAGGGTTTAGCGACCTGGAGAAGGGCGAGCGGTTCCTGGCCGCCCCGGAACTGGACGGCGTGGACCAGGACGCCCTGTTCGCCGGGCTGCAGCTGGCCGCCAACCCGGACACGGCCCTGCAATCCCTGGTCCGGCTGATCGAAAGACACCCGGACCTTCGCCGGCTGGCGGCGGCCGAACCGGACCGCAGCGAGCCGCTGTACCGGGTGCTCGGCGCGTCCGAGGCCCTCGGCGAATTCCTGATCCGCCACCCCGAACATTTGGACGCGTTCGACACCACCGTGAGTCCCGAGCCGCAGCCCGCGGACGCGGCCGCCCTGCGCACCCGGCTCCTGCAGTCTGTCCGGGCCGATCCGAAGGCCGCCCGGCCCGTCGCGTCCCTGACCGGCCAGGAAGGCTACGCCGCCCTCCGCACGGCCTACCGCCGGGGACTCGTGGAGCTGGCCGTCAAGGACCTCTGCGCCGCCGACCCGCTGGACTTTATGCCCGCCGTCGGCGCCGAACTCGCCGACCTCGCCGGCGCGGCGATCGAAGCCGCACTGGCTGTGTCCCGCGCCGAAGCGGCCGAACAGTTCAGCGCCGCGGACGTGGCCGACGTCGGACTGGCCGTGATCGGAATGGGCAAGTGCGGTGCGCGGGAACTGAACTACATCTCCGACGTCGACGTCATCTACGTGATCGATCCCGGCGCCCTCGACGACTCCACGGCGAACACCATCGGCACGACACTGGCCTCCGGGATTTCGCGCGCGATCATGTCCACCAGCCGCGAGCCCGGGCTGTGGGAAGTGGATGCCAACCTTCGGCCCGAGGGCAAGTCCGGGCCCCTGGTCCGCACCCTCGCCTCGCACGAAACCTACTACGCTCGCTGGGCGGAGAGCTGGGAGTTCCAGGCGCTCCTGAAGGCCCGAACTATCGCCGGCGACGCCGGGCTCGGCGCCCGCTACGAGGCCGCCGTCGGGCCGCTGATCTGGTCGTCCGCGGGCCGTGAGGGGTTCGTCGAATCGGTCCGGTCGATGCGCCGCCGGGTCACCGACCACATTCCCGCTGAAGAGGAACAGCGGCAGATCAAACTGGGCCGCGGCGGCCTGCGGGACGTGGAGTTCACAGTGCAGCTGCTCCAGCTCGTGCACGGAAAGTCCGACGAAACCCTGCGCTGCCGCGACACCACCGCAGCCATCGCCGCGCTGTCCGCGGGCGGCTACATCGGCCGCGCCGACGCCAAGGAATTCGACCGCGACTACCGCTACCTCCGGCTCCTGGAACACCGGATCCAGCTGTTCCAGCTCCGCCGCACCCACCTGATGCCGGTCAAGGAAGCCTCGCTGCGTTCCCTCGCCAAGGCCGTGCTGGGCCCCTTCTCCAACGAACGCCCGCACCCGGACTCCCTGCTCAAGGCGTGGCGCCAGACCAAACGGTCGGTCCGTGAACTGCATGAGCGCATCTTTTACCGCCCGCTGCTGAACACCGCCGCGGCGCTCAGCACTGAGGACGCCAAACTCACCCCCGAGGCCGCCCAGGGCCGGCTCGCCGCCCTTGGCTACCTCGACCCGCCCGGTGCCATGCGGCACATCGAGGCGCTGACCGGAGGGGTCAGCCGGCGCGCGGCCCTGCAGCGTCAGCTGCTGCCGATCCTGCTCGGCTGGCTCGCCGACGGCGTCGACCCGGACGGTGGCCTGCTCGCGTTCCGCCGCGTCAGCGAGGCGCTCGGTACCACCCACTGGTACCTCGGGCTGCTGCGGGATTCGACGGCGGCTGCCGAGCGGCTGTGCCATGTGCTCGCGAACTCCCGGCTCATCTCCGACCTGCTGGAGGTCTCGCCGGAGTCGGTGGCCTGGCTCGGCTCGGACAAGGACCTGGTCCCGCTCAGCTACGAAGCCCAATGGCTGGAGATCACCGCCAAAATGTCGCGGCACTCAGACCCGGAGAGCGCCATGCGGCTCATCCGGCTGATCCGCCGCCGTGAGATCCTCCGGATCGCCATCGCGGACAGCGCCGGGCTGCTCGACCAGGACCAGGTGGGAGCTGCGCTGGCCGACGCCGACCGTGCCGCCGTGCTGGGGGCCCTCCGCGTCGCCGAGACGATCGTCACCGCCGAAGAACCGCTCAAGACCAGGGTCCTTGTGGTGGCGATGGGACGCCAGGGCGGCCGCGAGATCGGTTACGGCTCTGATGCCGACGTGATGTACGTCCACCGCGGCCTGCCCGGCGTCCCGGAGGATGAGGCGCAGCAGCAGGCCGCCAAGATCGTCGGAAAGCTCTCCAGCCTGCTGACCCAGCCGCTCAAGCCCGCCATCCTGGCCGAACGGGTGCTGATGGTCGACGCGGACCTCCGCCCGGAAGGCAAGAGCGGGCCGATGGTCCGGTCGCTGGAGTCCTACGCCGAGTACTACCGGCGCTGGTCGCTGATCTGGGAGGCCCAGGCGCTGCTGCGGGCACGGCCCATGGCCGGCGACGACGAACTCGCCGCGGACTTCGTGGCGCTGATCGACCCCATCCGCTACCCGGATGCCGTCTCGGACCAGGACGTCCGCGAAGTCAGGCGGGTCAAAGCCAGGGTGGAGTCCGAGCGGCTGCCCCGCGGCGCGGACCCGGCCCGGCACCTGAAGCTTGGCCGCGGCGGCCTGAGCGACGTCGAATGGCTGGCCCAGCTCCTGCAGCTCCGGCACGCCGGCCGGCACCCGGAACTGCGCACCACATCCACCGTCCAGGCCCTCGAGGCCGCCGCCGCCCTGGAACTCCTGGAGGCCGGGGAAGTGGTCCTGCTGCTGCGCGCCTGGCGGCTGGCGAGCCGGATCCGTTCGGCCAACGTCATCTGGACCGGCCGCGCCTCGGACCTGCTGCCGTCCTCCCGCCGGGACCTGGAAGCCGTCGCCCGCTGGTGCGGCTACGGACACGGCAACGCGGCCGAGCTCGAAGAGGATTACCTGCGCCTCAGCCGGCGGGCCCGGGCCGTCTTCGAGCGGGTCTTTTACGGGCAGTAGGGTGCGGGGGCGGCCGTAACAGGCGCCGCGGGCAGGAACGCCGTGGCGATTGAGGGTAGCCTCGAGGGGTACTTTGCCGGCCACGGAGGCCGGCCGCCACACTTTACCTAGGGGTTGTTTACCTTGCCCAGACTCCAGCAGACCGGGACCGCCAGGCCGCGGACGGTCACGGTCATTGGAGCGTTGCTGGCCTTTGCCGCAATGCTTCTCGGAGCGTCAGGTGCCGCAGCGGCGCCCGCGGACGCGCCACCGGCCGCCACCGCAGCGCACCGGCAGGCCAACGGCGCCCAGCCGGCGGCGCCGCCGTCGAGCCTTGCCGGAAAGACGTTCGTCATCGGTACGGACACCACGTTCGCGCCCTTCGAGTTCAGGGATGCCGGCGGTGAACTGACCGGCATCGACATGGACATCATCCGTGAGATCGCCAAGAACCAGGGCTTCGCCGTCGAGATCAAATCGCTCGGCTTCAACGCCGCGCTCCAGGCGCTCTCCTCCAACCAGGTGGATGGCGTGATCGCCGGGATGTCCATCACCGAACCCCGCCGGCAGACTTACGACTTCTCCGACCCGTACTTCGAGTCGGGCGTGCAGATGGCGGTCTCCAAGTCCAACTCGGACATCAAGGGCTACGAGGACCTTCGAGGCAAAACCGTCGCCGCGAAGACCGGCAGCGAGGGGGAAACCTTCGCCAAGTCGATCGCGGACAAGTACGGCTTCACGGTCAAGTCCCTGGACCAGTCCGCCACCATGTACGAACTCGTGAAGTCCGGGAACGCCGTCGCCGTCTTCGATGACTACCCGGTGCTGGCCTACGGCATCAGCCAGAACAACGGCCTCAAGGCCGTCTCCGAGAAGGAGAAAGGCGGCTCCTACGGCTTTGCGGTCAACAAGGGCAAGAACCCGGAACTGCTGAAGGCCTTCAACACCGGCCTGGCAG
>NZ_JBFTNO010000042.1:0-17429 GCF_056397525.1 Arthrobacter sp. 05L45_2
ACTCCTACGAGGGCACCCACGAGATCAACACCCTCGTCACCGGCCGGGCCATCACGGGCATTTCGGCCATCGTCTAGGCCCCGCCGGCCGGCGGCGATGCCCCGGCCTGACGCGGCACCACTGCGGCCCTTCATCCCGAGCCCCCCAGCCCGTCACCGGGTCGTACGGGCGGCAGCAGGATGGAGGGCCGCAGGTCCATCACGAAGGCCAGCGGGTTGACGTAGTCCTCCCCGCGCCGCACGCCCCAGTGGATGCACGGTGTACCGCCACAATGGCCGGGCAGTGAACGTCCCACCACCGCCCCGCGGACCACGGCCTCGCCTGGGTGAAGGTTGCTGGAAACGGGTTCGAAACTGCTCCGCAGCCCGCCGCCGTGGTCGATCGTGACCACCGGCCGGTCCACCACAAAACCGACGAAGCTGACCGTGCCCGAGGCCGGTGCGGTGACCGCGGCGCCGTCGGACGCCGCCTGCAGATCCACGCCCCGGTGCCCGCTCAGCCAGGGCCGGTCCGGCGGATCGAACGCCCGCAGCACCGCCGGCCTGGGGGCGAGGGGCCAGGTCCATCCTCCGGCGGGAACCGCGGTGCCTGCCAGTGCGGTGCCTGCCAGTGCGGGCGCCGCCGCCGGCGTCGCCAGGGCCAAAACGAGCAGCAGGGCTGCCGGAAATGCGGGTATCCTCATGCCGCCAGCCTGCCGCGGCCACGACCGGCCGGGAAGCCCGCGGCGGCGCTATGTGGATTCCCGTCGAGGCCCCTCCCGCAGCCCCCGGGAGAACCCCTTAACCGGTCCCTGGGTGGGGGTCCGCTGTAGTACACTTGGTGGAGCAGTTTGCTGTGCCCTCATGCCTTATGCCACTCCGAAGGTTCATTCCGATGATCCGTGCGCGTGGCCGGGCAGCACGTCTCATTCAGGAGTGCGGGAGCAGCGRCTGACTACGCGTATCCAGCCCTCCCTATCCGAAGCCCGGCTTCCGGGTGCGGAGGACTGCGCCTCTTACGGTCCGGCCTAGGCCTGGATGAGGGGTGCGGTGGATGCCAGGAGGAACACCCGCCTGGGTGTTGCTAATCAACCGTCAACTATTGGCAGGGTAAGAGGGTCCATGGGCTCTCTCATGAATGACCTGCCGGAAGGAGCGTCGGCATGCCCGTCGTAACTATGCGCCAGCTGCTTGACAGCGGCGTCCACTTTGGACACCAGACCCGTCGTTGGAACCCGAAGATGAAGCGTTTCATCTTCACGGAGCGCAACGGCATCTACATCATTGACCTTCAGCAGTCGCTGTCCTACATCGACCGTGCCTACGAGTTCGTAAAGGCCACCGTTGCACACGGCGGCACCGTTCTCTTCGTCGGCACCAAGAAGCAGGCACAGGAAGCTATTGCCGAGCAGGCCACCCGCGTCGGCCAGCCGTACGTCAACCAGCGTTGGCTCGGCGGCATGCTGACCAACTTCCAGACGGTTTCCAAGCGCATCCAGCGCATGAAGGAACTCGAAGAGATCGACTTCGACGACGTCGCCGGTTCCGCTTACACCAAGAAGGAACTGCTGCTTCTCCGCCGCGAGCTGACCAAGCTGGAAACCAACCTCGGTGGTATCCGCAACCTGACCAAGGCGCCGTCGCTCCTCTGGGTTGTCGACACCAAGAAGGAACACCTCGCCGTTGACGAGGCCAAGAAGCTGAACATCCCGGTTGTTGCCATCCTGGACACCAACTGCGATCCGGACGAAGTCGATTTCCCGATCCCGGGCAACGACGACGCCATCCGCTCCGTTAACCTGCTGACCCGCGTTGTCGCTGACGCCGTTGCTGAGGGCCTCATCGCCCGCAACCAGCGCGCCACCGGCACCACGGAAGCCCCGGAAGAGCCGCTGGCCGAGTGGGAGCGCGAGCTCCTCGAAGGCAGCAAGGCTGAAGAGGCTGCCGCTCCGGCCGCCGCGGAAGCTGCCGCTCCGGAAGCAACCGAGGCTGCCCCGGCCGCCGAAGCTGCTCCGGCCGCCGACGAAGCCAAGTAGTCAGACAAATAAATCAGGATCTCCCCGCGCGCTTCATGCAGTTGCCTGCAGCGCAAGGGGTACCGACAGGATGGCTGCTCACTGGGTGAGCAGCCGTCCTGTTGGTCCGTACACCACATAAATTTCTAGACAGAGGGGTTCACATGGCGAACTACACTGCCGCTGATATCAAGGCTCTGCGCGAGCGCACCGGCGCCGGCATGATGGATGTCAAGAAGGCTCTTGACGAAGCCAACGGTGATGCCGAGAAGGCCATCGAAATCATCCGCATCAAGGGCCTCAAGGGCGCAACCAAGCGCGAAGGCCGCTCCACCGCTGAAGGCCTGGTTGCCGCCAAGGTCAACGGCGGCGTCGGTGTGATGATCGAGGTCAACTGCGAGACCGACTTCGTCGCCAAGGCTGACAAGTTCATCCAGCTCGCCGACAAGGTGCTTGCTGTTGCTGTTGAGTCCGGCGCTGCCGACCTTGACACCCTGCTCGCCACCGAGGTCGACGGCAAGCCGCTGTCCGAGGTTGTCATCGAAGAAGGCGCAGTGCTGGGCGAGAAGGTTGTCGTCCGCCGCATCGCCCGCATCGAAGCCCCGACGGTCGACGCGTACCTGCACAAGACCTCCAAGGACCTCCCGGCCCAGGTTGGCGTGCTGTTCGCCGTTGACGGTGAAGGCGAAGCTGCTGCCACTGCCGCCCACGACGTCGCCGTGCACGTCGCTGCCATGGCTCCGAACTACCTGACCCGCGAGGACGTTCCGTCCGAGCTGGTCGAGTCCGAGCGCCGCATCGCCGAGGAAACCGCCAAGGCCGAGGGCAAGCCCGAGGCTGCGATGACCAAGATCGTGGAAGGCCGTGTGACGGGCTTCTACAAGGGCGAGGTCCTCGTTGACCAGGCATTCGCCAAGGATGCCAAGAAGTCTGTCGCCCAGGTCCTCGAAGAGGCCGGCGTCAAGGCAACCGGATTCACGCRTTTCCGCGTCGGTTCCTAAGTAAGACACGCTRAGGGGGTGGTCACTGCGGTGGCCACCCCTTTTGCATGCACCCGGGAACGCTGGCCCGGGGCGGAATGCAGCCTTTGGTCCCCGGCACGATAATCTTTTCAAAGCTCACCAACGGGAAGGCACCATGGAAACCGTCAACAATTCAGCCCAGCCTAAGAAGACCAGGCGCCGCGTGCTCCTGAAGCTGTCCGGCGAGGTTTTCGGCGGCGGCAAACTGGGCGTTGACCCGGACACTGTCCGCGGGGTCGCCAAGCAGATCGCGGCCGCCGTGCCCGACGTCGAGGTCGCTATCGTCGTCGGCGGCGGAAACTTCTTCCGCGGCGCCGAACTCTCGCAGAGCGGCATGGACCGCTCCCGCGCCGACTACATGGGCATGCTTGGCACCGTCATGAACTGCCTGGCCCTGCAGGACTTCCTGGAGCAGGCGGGCGTCGAGACCCGCGTCCAGAGCGCCATCACCATGGGACAGGTCGCGGAAGCCTACATCCCGCGCCGCGCCATCCGCCACATGGAGAAGGGCCGCGTTGTGATCTTCGGTGCCGGCGCCGGACTCCCGTACTTCTCCACCGACACCGTCGCCGCCCAGCGCGCCATGGAGGTGCACGCCGACGTCGTCCTGATGGCCAAGAGCGGGGTCGACGGCGTCTACACCGCCGACCCGAAGAAGGATCCCACCGCTGAGAAGCTGCACAGCCTCAGCTACGACGAGGCCCTCCGCCGCGACATCCGAGTGATGGACCAGACGGCGATGACCATGTGCAAGGACAACAACCTGACCATGGTGGTGTTCGGCATGGAGGGCGAAGGCAACGTGACCCGGGCCATCCGCGGCGAGGACCTGGGCACCGTAGTCACCCCCTAGCTGCGGCTAGGATGTTTTTTAGGACAGTTCCGCACCCCGGGCAATGGGGCGCGCACTATTTTCTGAGGAGAGACCGTGATCGAAGAAACCTTGCTCGAAGCCGGGGACAAGATGGACAAGGCGGTTGAGGTAGCCAAGGAAGACTTCGCCTCGATCCGCACCGGCCGCGCCACCCCGGGCCTGTACAACAAGGTCATGGTGGAGTACTACGGTTCGCCGACGCCGCTGCAGCAGCTGGCGTCGTTTGCCGTCCCGGATGCGCGCACCATCCTCATCACGCCGTTCGACAAGACCGCCCTGCGGGACATCGAACGCGCCCTGAGCGACTCCGAGGTCGGCGCCAACCCCTCCAACGACGGCAACGTCATCCGGATCACCATCCCGGAACTGACGAAGGAACGCCGCAAGGAATACGTCAAGATCGTCAAAGCCAAGGGCGAGGACGCCAAGGTCTCCATCCGCAATATCCGCCGCAAGGCCAAGGAAACCCTGGACAAGCTGGTCAAGGACGGCGAGGCAGGCGAGGACGAGGGCACCCGCGGCGAGAAGGAACTGGACGCCCTGACCAAGTCCCACGTCGACGGCATCGATGAGCTGCTCAAACGCAAGGAAGCCGAGCTGCTCGAAGTCTGATGGCGGACGAGGAACAGGCCCCCGGACCGCGTGTCCGGGTACGGGGGAAAGAGCGGAAAAATCCCACGCCCAAGGCCGGCCGGAACCTTCCGGCCGCCACGGCGGTGGGCCTCGCCATGCTCTTCGCCGTCCTGGGGGGCCTGCTCTTCCTGCCCCTGGCCTTTGTCCTGATCGTCACGGCCTTCGCAGTGTTCGGCGTCTGGGAAGTCTTCCGGGCCCTCGAAGCCTCCGGCACCCGGCTGCCGATCATCCCGGCCATGACAGGCACCATCGCCATGCCGCTCGCGGCCTACTTTGGCGGCCCTGAAAGCCTGATGTTCGCCATGCTGCTTAGCAGCGTGGCGGTGCTCCTGTGGCGCTCCCTGGAAGGTGCCGCCGGATCCGCCCGCAGCATCTTCGCCGGCGTCTTCACCATGGCCTGGGTGCCGTTCCTGATCAGCTTCGCCGTGCTGCCGCTGCATGCCTCCGGCGGAGTCACCCCGATCGGGCCCTGGCCCGGCGGCGTGGTCCCGATCGGAGCCTGGGAGATCGGGACACTGCTGCTGCTGGTGGTCTCCAACGACACCTTCGGCTACCTCGTGGGCGCCTCCCTCGGCAAACACCCGATGGCCCCGAAGATCAGCCCGAAGAAATCCTGGGAGGGCTTCGGCGGATCCATTGCCGGCGCCGTGGTGGTCGGCATCCTCGCCAGCATCTACGTCCTCGGTGAGCCCTGGTGGTTCGGTGCGGCCCTGGCCGTGGGAATGGTTGCCGCCGCAACGGCGGGTGACCTCGCCGAGTCCATGGTCAAACGCGAGCTTGGCATCAAGGACATGGGCAACATCCTGCCGGGCCACGGGGGAGTCATGGACCGGCTGGACTCCATCGTGTTCGCTTCACCGGTGGCCTTTATGATCTTCTCCGCCGGAGCCGGCGGCTAACACTCCCCTCCCCGCTCCCGGTGCCTAGAATGGTGCCGAGCAATCACGCCTGAACGTGGCGCAACCAGAGCCGAACGGCATCGAAGGAAACAACATTACAGTGGACATTCAACGGCAGATCCCGGCCTCCTTTGACCGCGTGCAGCGGAACCAGTACGGCTACAACGCCAAGCAGGTGGACCAGTTCCTGCAGCGCGCCCGGGTTTCGTTCGAATCGCCGCACGCCGCCGGACGCTCCATCAAAAGCGCTGACGTCCGCGCCGTCTCATTCGACCCCGTCAAGGGCGGCTACTCCGCGGCCGGCGTCGACGCGGCACTGGACCGCCTCGAGGACGCCATGGCGCGGCGGGAACGCGACGAGCTGATCGGGGAGCGCGGCGAGGACGCCTGGCTCCGCGAAATCGGCCGGCTCGCCGGACTGCTCCGCGGCCGGCTGCACCGTCCCGACGGCCAGCGCTTCCGCCGCCCGGCCAAGGGCAAGGTGCGCAGCTACAACACCACCGACGTCGACGATCTCTGCCACGAACTGATCGGCTACCTCGAAGAGGACCAGCCGCTGAGCGTCGACAACATCCGCCGCGCCGTCTTCCGCCCCGCCGTCGGCCGCGAAGGCTACGAGGAGAACCAGGTGGATGCGTTCCTCGACCGGGTGGTCGAGCTGATGGCCGCCATCGACTGACCCGTTCCCGCGCAGGCGCGCCGGCTAACGGGCCCAGCGGACTAGCGCCCGACTAGCCCGCGGCTAGCCCCCGGCGGAGCGCCCGGCGGACTAGCGTTCAGTGACGAGCGGCCGTTCCGGGGTATGCAGCCGGGTCATCAGCCGGGTGATGGTCCGCGGCACCCGGCCCTGGGTGGCGCGCGACACCAGCACCATCACCGCGAAGGCGGTCGGGACCGTCCAGGCGGCCGGCTGGGCCAGCCAGGACGGCGTCCCCGCGGCGCCCAGCACGGCGCCCGCGATCATGGCGCCGCCGCAGGCGGCCGCCCCCGTCAGCATCCCGGCGATCGCCCCGGCGTCGGTCAGGCCGCGCCACCAGATGCCCAGGAGCAACACCGGGCAGATGGTGGAGGCCGTAAAAGCGAAGACCAGGCCCACACTGCCGGCCAGCGCCGTGGAGTCCGTCATACTGGCGATCCCGAGCGGAACCACGGCCGAGATCAGCGCCGCGAGCCGGAAGCCCCGCACACTGCCGCCGAGCACGTCCTGGCTGATGACGCCGGCCAGGGACACCACCAGCCCCGACGTGGTGGACAGGAACGCCGCGAAGGCCCCCGCCACGACGAGGGCCGACAGCAGGTCCCCGGCCGGCCCCCCGATCATCCGCCCCGGGAGCAGGAGCACCAGGGCATCGGCCTGGCCGCTCTTGGCCAGGCCGGGCGCGAAGACCCGGCCGATCAGGCCGTAGGCCGTCGGGAAAAGGTAAAACACCGAGAGCAGGCCCAGGACAATCAGGGTGGTCCGGCGGGCGGACTGCCCGTCGGGATTGGTGTAAAAGCGCACCAGCACGTGGGGGAGCCCCAGCGTCCCGAAGAGCAGGGCCACCAGCAGGGAGATGTTCTGGTACGGCCCGGCGGCGGCCAGCGCCGTCGGATTCACGGCGGGCTCCGCGGCGGCGGGTGAGCCCGTGCCGGCCAGGACGAACAGGATAAAGAGGACCGGGACGGCCAGCGCGGTCAGTTTCAGCCAGTACTGGAAGGCCTGGACGAAGGTGATGGACCGCATCCCGCCGGCCACCACCGTCACGCAGACGACGGCGACGACGGCCACCTGACCCACCCACGCGGGCAGCCCGGTGGTGATCCGGATGGCCAGGGCGGCGCCGTGGAGTTGCGGGACGATGTAGAGCCAGCCGACCAGCACCACCACCAGGCTCGTGACCCGGCGCACCGCCCTGGAATCCAGCCGGGCCTCGGTGAAATCAGGGATCGTGTAGGCCCCGGAACGCCGCAGCGGGGCGGCCACGAACAACAGGAGCATCAGATAGCCGGCCGTGTACCCCACCGGGAACCATAACGCGTCCGTGCCCGAGAGCAGGATGAGTCCGGCGACGCCGAGGAAACTCGCGGCGGAAAGGTATTCGCCGCCGATCGCCGAGGCGTTCCACCACGGCCGCACGGTGCGGGAGGCGACGTAGAAATCCCCGGTGGTCCGGGAGATCCGCAGGCCGTAGAAACCGATCATGGCGGTGGCCAGCGACACGGCGGCAAACGCGGCAATGCCCACGACCGGGTTCACCGGCCGCTCACCTGTCCCCGGCCAGGTCGCGGTAGCGTGCCTCGTTCCGCGCCGCCGTGCGGACATACAGCCAGGCGCTCAGGCCGATGACCGGGTAGATTCCCGCACCCAAAAGGACCCAGTCGAACGGCAGCCCTGCGATGCGCAGCTCCGCCAGGCCCGGCACCAGCGCCAGCATCAGGGCGAACGCGACGAGGATCAGCAGGAAGCCGGCGGCCACCACGATGCCCAGCCGTAGCTGCGAGCGGATGAGGGACCGGATGAAGACCTGCCCGGCGTCGGATTCCTCGGCGGCCTCCCGGGTGTCCGCGGCCGTCCGGCCGGCGAAGTCCGTCCTGGCGGCGCCGGCATCGGGGCTGCCCGCGGCCAGGCTTCCCGGGTTCAGGCTTCGGGGTGCGGTGACACGGACCCGGGTCATGCCTGCGGCCGGATCCGGGTCGCCTCAAGCTTCTCCCGGACCGGGGGCAGGTGCCGGCGGCTGATGGGCAGCTCCGCGCCGGTGACCGTGACGCTGGGCCGGGCCGCTGCAAGCTTCATGTGGCTGACGTGGTTCAGGGCGATCAGGTAGGACCGGTGGATCCGGAGGAACCCGGCGTCGGACCACTGCTGCTCCAGGTCCGCCAGYGGCACCCGGATCAGGTAGCTGGCGTCGGCGGTGTGCAGCCGGGCGTAGTCGCCCTGCGCCTGGACGTAGGTGACGTCGTCGCGGCGGATCATCTTGGTGGTCCCGCCCAGATCAACGGTGATCATCTCCGGAACCGGCGCCCCCTCACGGAGCAGTTCGCTGATCCGGCCGACCGACTTGGCCAGCCGCTCGGCCCGGACCGGTTTGAGCAGGTAATCGACCGCTGCCAGTTCGAAAGCTTCGAGCGCGCACTCCTCGTCGGCAGTGACGAAGACGACGGCGGGCGGCTTGGCCGAGCGGGAGATGACCCGGGCGATGTCCAGCCCGGAGAGCGCCGGCATATGGATGTCCAGGAAGACGGCGTCGACGTCTTCGGATTCGAGGGCGCGCAGCGCCTCGGCGCCGGAGGACGCCCGGTGGATGGCCCCGATCCGCTCGTCCCGGCCCAGCAGGAAGGCCAGTTCCTCGACGGCGGGCAGCTCGTCGTCGGCGACGAGGACGTTAATCATGGTTCTAGGGTACTGCCGGGTTCACGCGTCGTGGCGCGGCTGGGATTTGGGCACGCGCATGGTGATCAGCGTGCCCTCGCCCGGCGCCGTCTCAATCACCAGGCCGGTATCCTCGCCGTACACCTGCCGCAGCCGGGCATCGACGTTGCGCAGGCCCACGTGGTCGCCGTCGGTGTGTCCGGCCAGGACGGCCCGCAGGTTCTCCGGGTCCATGCCGACGCCGTCGTCCTCGATGGTGACCTCCGCGAAGGCGCCCGAGTCGTTGGCGGTGATGGTGATGTGGCCCGGGCCTTCCTTGGCTTCGAGCCCGTGGCGGACGGCGTTTTCCACCAGCGGCTGCAGGCTCAGGAACGGGATCACGGTACTGAGCACTTCCGGGGCGATCCGCAGGCTGACCTGCACCCGGTCGCCGAAACGGGCGCGCTCCAGGAGCAAGTACCGGTCGATGCAGCGCAGTTCCTCGGCCAGGGTGGTGAAGTCACCGTGCCGCCGGAACGAGTAGCGGGTGAAATCCGCGAACTCCACCACCAGTTCGCGGGCGCGGACCGGGTCCGTATTGATAAAGGACGCGATTGCGTTCAGTGAGTTGTAGATGAAATGCGGGCTGATCTGGGCCCGGAGCGCCCGGACCTCGGCCTCCATCAGCAGCGTCCGGGACGCGTCCAGTTCCGCCAGCTCCACCTGCGTGGCCACCCAGTCCGCCACCTCGCCGGTGGCGCGGACCAGCCCAGCTCCGGCGGCCGGCGCGAACGCGGCCACCACGCCCGCCACCCGGGTGCCGGCCTTGATCGGCGCGATCACGACCGCGCGTTCCGCCCCCGCAGCCAGCGGCGCCCGGGACCCGCCGTTGGCCAGCAACTGCAGCTCCCCGGCCGGGATCACCGCCGTGTGTCCGCCCTCCAGCACCTTGGCGGCGAGGCCCATCAGGGCCGGCTTGAGTTCTTCGCCTCCGCCGTCCCAGGCCAGGACGCCGGTGGTGTCGGTGATCGCCAGGGCATCGCAGCCCAGCAGGCTCCGGAGCTGGCGGCTCGCCTTGGCGGCGCCGGCCGGGTTCAGCCCGGTGCGCAGGTGCTGGCCGGCCCGGGACGCGGCGTGCAGCGTCTTGTAGGTAGCCCGCTCGGCGTCCGTGCCCAGCTCCCGGAAGGAACGCAGGACCTTGAGTCCCACGGCGACGACGACGGCGATCGCCAGCGCGATCACGGCGATCGCCGCGGCGGAGAGGAGGGGAGAGTCCGGCATGCTGCCAGCGTAGCGCGGCGGGTGCGGACAGGCGGCGGAGGCTGCGCGGACGGGCAYGGTGCGCCGTTGGGCGCAGCGTGGCGACCGTTGAGCGACAGTAAACACGGCGGTGCTGGAATGTAACACGCGTCACGGTGCACAGTGATTGCAGTCACACAAGGCCGGACGTCTGTTTCCCGGAACCCGGGTAACCGGTTGTGGCTCGCCAGTCTCAATGAGGAGGAACGATGGGTCACGAAGCCCAAGAAACGGACGCACCGGCGTTCGTGGACTTTAAGGAAGTCCAATCGACGGAGCGGTTCCAGGAACTGCGCAAACGTCACCGCAGCTTTGTCTTTCCGATGGCCATCGCATTCCTGCTGTGGTACTTCGCCTACGTCCTGCTGGCCGACTACGCCGTGGGCTTTATGTCCACGAAGGTTTGGGGGAACATCAACATCGGCCTGATCCTGGGCCTGCTGCAGTTCGTGTCGACGTTCGCCATCAYCGGCTGGTACGTCAGCTACTCCAACCGGAAGCTGGACCCCATCGCCTCCGAGATCCGGCATGAGATCGAGGGCCACGAATTCGACAAGCACGGCAACCCAGTGAGCGGAACGGCACAATGACACTTATGGTCCCCGCGGTCAACGTCGCCGCGCTCAAAGACACCACCCTCCTGAACATGGGCATCTTTGCCGTGTTCGTCGCGGTCACCATGGTGATCGTGTTCCGCGCCAGCCGCAACAACAAGACGGCGGCCGACTACTACGCCGCCGGCCGTTCCTTCACGGGCTCCCAGAACGGCACCGCAATTGCCGGCGACTACCTCTCGGCGGCGTCCTTCCTGGGCATCACCGGCGCCATCGCCATCAACGGCTATGACGGCTTTATGTACTCGATCGGCTTCCTGGTCGCCTGGCTGGTGGCCCTGCTGCTGGTGGCCGAACTGCTCCGCAACACCGGCAAGTTCACCATGGCCGATGTGCTGTCCTTCCGGCTCCGGCAGCGACCGGTCCGCATCGCCGCCGCCATCTCCACGCTGGCCGTGTGCTTCTTCTACCTGCTGGCCCAGATGGCCGGTGCCGGCAGCCTGATCTCCCTGCTGCTGGGCATCAGCGACTGGGGCGGACAGGCGCTGGTGATCATCGTCGTCGGCGCCCTGATGATCATGTACGTCCTGATCGGCGGCATGAAGGGCACCACCTGGGTCCAGATCATCAAGGCCATGCTCCTGATTGCCGGCGCGGCCGTAATGACCTTCTGGGTCCTGGCGATCTACGGCTTCAACCTCTCCGACCTCCTCGGCGGCGCGGCGGAAACGGCCAAGAACCCGGCCGTCCTCAACCCGGGCCTGCAGTACGGCAAGTCGGATACGTCCAAGCTGGACTTTATGTCCCTGGGCCTGGCCCTCGTGCTGGGCACCGCCGCCCTGCCGCACGTGCTGATGCGCTTCTACACGGTCCCGACCGCCAAGGAAGCCCGCAAGTCCGTGGTCTGGTCCATCTGGCTGATCGGGCTGTTCTACCTGTTCACGCTGGTGCTGGGCTACGGTGCCGCGGCCCTCGTCGGGGCGGACACGATCAAGAGCGCTCCGGGCGGGGTCAACTCCGCGGCTCCGCTGCTGGCCTTCCACCTCGGCGGCCCGCTGCTGCTCGGCTTCATCTCGGCGGTGGCCTTTGCCACGATCCTGGCCGTGGTGGCCGGGCTGACCATTACCGCCGCGGCGTCGTTTGCGCACGACATCTACGCCAACGTCCTGGCCAAGGGCAAGGCCGATCCGGAAACCGAGGTCCGGGTGGCCCGGCGCACGGTGATTGTGATCGGCATCCTGGCTATCGCCGGCGGTATCTTCGCCAACGGACAGAATGTCGCGTTCCTGGTTGCGCTCGCGTTCGCCGTGGCGGCCTCGGCCAACCTGCCCACCATCATCTACTCGCTGTTCTGGCGCAGGTTCACCACGCAGGGCGCGATCTGGAGCATGTACGGCGGCCTCGGCTCGGCCATCATCCTCATCGCACTTTCCCCGGTGGTGTCCGGTGCCAAAACCTCCATGATCCAGGGTGCCAACTTCGCGATCTTCCCGCTGAGCAACCCCGGTATCGTCTCCATCCCGCTCGCGTTCTTCCTGGGCTGGCTCGGCACGGTGCTGGACAAGCGGCGTGAAGACACCACCAAGCAGGCCGAGATGGAAGTCCGCTCCCTGACCGGGGTGGGCGCAGAAAAGGCCAGCAACCACTAACCCGGGGCCGGACCGCAACCAACACAGCGGAACCAGTAAGGCGGAGCTCCCGTGCAGTGTGCACGGGGGCTCCGCCTTTGCGTGTTCGGGCCGGAAGCCGTAGCCGGAAACCGGTGCCGGTTGCGGGGGCGCCGCGGTCTCAGGTGTCCGCGGGCTCAGGTGTCCGCGGAACCGCGTTCCAGCAGAGGCTGGATCCGGAACGGGATCAGTTCGCCCATGGCCAGGGCCGTGTCGGTACGGTCCACGCCCACGCAGGCCAGGATTTTGCCGTTGATCCGGAACAGGTCCTCGGCGTCCAGGGCCACCACCCGGAGCAGCAGGTCAGCCGACCCGGTCAGGCCGTACCCCTCGAGGATCTCCGGGATCCCGGCCAGTTCCACCGCCAACTGGCCCAGCTTCTGYTGCTGGACRTGGACGGAGATGAASGCCATCAGGGGATAGCCCAGCGCGGCCGGATTAATCCGGCGCTCAAAGGAGAGGAAGACGTGCTTCTTCTCCAGCTGGGCCATCCGGGCCTGCACGGTATTCCGGGACAAACCCAGCTTCTGGGCGAGTGCTACGACGGTGCGGCGGGGATCCAACGCCATGGCTGAAAGCAGGCGGGTGTCGGTGCCATCCAAAGCTTGCATAATGCGCAACGTTAGCACGGTCACGAAACCCCCGGCAGGGCATAATGCTCAACTTTTTCGAAGGTGGTTGTACCCAATGGCTCTTGTGAGTAGGGTCACAATTATCCGGGGCAACGGCGCCCGGGTGGCCGTCGCGCGTAGGAACCACAAGTTCCGCGGGCAGGGTCAGACGACGTCAGAAGGTTGCGGACAAACTGTGTTTACCGACGACGCGGGCAAGGGCGGCATTGCCGCCGGCGGCCCCGGGAACAGTGCAGAATCAAACAGGCGCTCGGGCGGCGATCTCGTCCAGCTCATCACCCCGGGGGGTGAACGTGTAAGCCATCCTGAGTTCGACTCCTGGGTGCAGGACGTCAGCGACGAGCAACTCGCCTCGCTCTACCAGGACATGGTGGCCATCCGCCGGATCGACGCCGAGGCCACCGCCCTGCAGCGCCAGGGTGAGCTTGCCCTCTGGCCGCCGCTGCTGGGCCAGGAAGCGTCGCAGATCGGCTCGGCCCGTGCCCTCCGCGACGACGACTTCGTCTTCCCCAGCTACCGCGACAACGGCGTCGCCTACTGCCGCGGCGTCCAGCCGGCAGACATCGTCAAGGCCTGGCGCGGCAACGCCCTCGCCGGCTGGGATCCGTACACCGTCAACGTGGCGACCCAGCAAATCATCATTGGCGCCCAGTCCCTGCACGCCACCGGATACGCCATGGGGATCCAGAACGACGGCGCCGACTCGGTGGCCGTAGCGTACTTCGGCGACGGCGCCACCAGCGAAGGCGACGTCAACGAGGCCATGGTGTTCGCGGCCAGTTTCCAGGCCCCCGTGGTGTTCTTCTGCCAGAACAACCACTGGGCCATTTCCGAGCCCGTGATGCTCCAGTCCCACATCCAGATCGCGGACCGCGCCTCCGGCTTCGGCATCCCGAGCATGCGGGTGGACGGCAACGACGTCCTCGCCGTGATGGCGGCCACCCGGATCGCCATCGACCGGGCCCGCCGCGGCGGCGGCCCCACCTTCATCGAAGCCGTCACCTACCGGATGGGACCGCACACGACGGCGGACGACCCCACCCGCTACCGGGACGCCAACGAGCTTGAGGACTGGGCCGCCAAGGACCCGATCGCCCGGCTCAAGGCCCTCCTCGAACGCAAGGGACTCCTGACGGCGGAACTGGAAACCGCCGTCGCCGCTACGGCGGACGCCGTGGCCAAGGAACTGCGCTCCGGCACCATCAACATGCCGGAGCCGCAGCCCCTCGACATCTTCAAGCACGTCTACAGCACGCCCAACTCCTGGCTGGACCGCCAGCAGGACCACTACACCCGTTACCTGGCTTCCTTCGGCGATCCCGCAGAAGCCGCCTCCGAAGAAGGTGCACGCTGATGACCCAGATGACCTTTGCCCGCGCCATTAATTCCGGCCTGCGCAAATCCCTCGAAAACGATCCCAAGGTGATCCTCATGGGTGAGGACATCGGGGCCCTGGGCGGCGTCTTCCGCATCACCGACGGACTGCAAAAAGACTTCGGCAAACACCGCGTTGTGGATACCCCGCTGGCCGAATCCGGCATCCTCGGCACCGCCGTCGGCCTCGCGTACCGCGGCTACCGCCCTGTGGTGGAGATCCAGTTCGACGGCTTCATCTACCCGGCCTTCGACCAGATCGTCAGCCAGGTCGCCAAGATGCACTACCGCACCCAGGGCGCCGTGAAGATGCCCATCACCATCCGGGTGCCCTTCGGCGGCGGGATCGGTTCGCCCGAGCACCACTCCGAGTCGCCCGAGGCCTACTTCACCCACACCTCCGGCCTGCGCGTGGTCAGCGTGTCCAACCCGCAGGACGCCCACACCATGATCCAGCAGGCCATCGCCTCGGACGATCCCGTGCTCTATTTCGAACCCAAGCGCCGCTACCACGACAAGGGCGAGGTGGATGAGTCCCTCGACCTCTCCGCGGCCCTGTCCATGGAGAAGGCACGTGTGGTCACGGAAGGCACCGACGTGACCCTGGTTGCGTACGGTCCGCTGGTGAAGACCGCCCGCGACGCTGCCCTCGCGGCCGCCGACGAGGGTGTCTCCGTCGAAGTGATCGACCTGCGCTCGCTGGCCCCGCTGGACTTCGCGACCCTGGAAGCATCCGTGCGGAAGACCGGCCGGCTCGTTATTACCCACGAGGCCAGCCAGTCCGGCGGCCTCGGCGCCGAGGTGGCCGCCAGCATCACCGAACGCTGCTTCTACCACCTCGAAGCCGCCCCCGTCCGGGTCACCGGCTTCGACGTGCCGTACCCCTACTCAAAGCTCGAAATGCACCACCTGCCGGGCCTGGACAGGATCCTCGACGGCGTCGACCGGGCCCTGGGCCGCCCCAACTCCCTTAGCGGGCTGGAAGGATGACCGCCACCATGATCAAGGAATTCCGGCTCCCGGACCTCGGCGAAGGCCTGACGGAATCAGAAATCGTCGCGTGGAAGGTCGGTGTGGGGGATACCGTCACGCTCAACCAGATCATCGCCGAGGTTGAAACCGCCAAGGCCGTCGTCGAACTGCCCTCGCCGTTCGCCGGCGTCGTGACCGCGCTGCACGAGCAGCCCGGCACCGTCGTGGAGGTCGGCAAGCCGATTGTCTCCTTCGAGATTGAGGGCGACGACGGCGACGCCGGCGCGGCCCCCGCCAAGCGCGAGCCGAACCTCGTCGGCTACGGTGCCGTGCTGGAGGGCTCGGGCCGCCCCGCCCGCCGTGCCCGCACCTTCGCCGCCGCGGCACCGGCGGCCTCCGCTGTGGCCGAGGCTCCGGCGCCGGCTGCTGCGGAACCCGGCGCAACCCCCCAGGCGGAGGCCGCGGCCGAAGCCCAGCCCGCCGCCCACACTGACTCCGCCGGGGAGCGTCCGCGCTCCACCCCGCCGGTGCGCAAACTGGCCAAGGACCTCGGCGTTGACCTCGGCGCCGTCACCGGGACCGGAGAGCGGGGCCTGATCACCCGCGACGACGTGCGGAACTTTGTAGGTGGAGGCGACCTCCCGGTGGCGCCCCAGGACCTGGCCGGCAGCCAGGCCGGCGCCCCGGCCCAGGGCGCCCGCGAAACCCGGACGCCCATCAAGGGGGTCCGGAAGTTCACCGCGGCCGCTATGGTCTCCAGCGCCTTCACCGCACCGCAYGTSACCGARTTCCTGACSSTCGACGTCACRCCCACMATGGAGCTKCTGGCRCGGCTSAAGGCCAGCCGCRCGTTCGCCGGYTACAAGCTSACGCCGCTGACSCTGGTSTCYAAGGCGGTGCTGATCGCGCTGCGCAACCACCCGACGCTCAACGCACGGTGGGACGAGGCCAACCAGGAGATTGTGCAGTTCAACTACGTCAACCTCGGTATTGCGGCCGCGACGCCCCGCGGCCTGACCGTGCCGAACATCAAGGACGCGGACCAGATGTCGCTGCTGCAGCTCTCCACGGCGCTGACCGAGCTGACCGACACGGCCCGGGCCGGGAAAACCGCCCCCGCGGACCTTGGTGGCGGCACSATCTCCATCACGAACATCGGYGTYTTCGGCATTGACGCSGGMACGCCCATCCTSAAYCCGGGCGAGGCAGCCATCCTGGCCCTTGGCGCGGTGCGGAAGATGCCGTGGGAGTACCAGGACCAGGTGGCGCTGCGGCAGGTTATGACCTTGAGCCTGTCCTTCGACCACCGGCTGGTCGACGGCGAGCAGGGTTCCCGGTTCCTCCAGGACCTCGGCGCCATCCTTGCTGACCCCGGTATGGCCTTGGCGATGGTCTAGGGATTCCGGACCCTTGGTATGTCGGGGCGCCTTTGTGGGGGCGTCAGCCGGCGGGAGGCGTGGGTGGGGCCGTCAACGCGGCCAGCGCCATGCTCTCAAGCAGGGGCCGCGCACGCTTGAGGGCCATCCGCCGCCCGTGGTTGCGGACCGAGTGCGGTGTGGAGTTGATCAGGCCGAACGTGGCGTGCGCGCGCATCCGCAGTTCGGCGGGATCCGTGTCCGGGTGCAGCCCGGCCAGGACGTCCACCCAGAGCTCGACGTAGTTGCGCTGCAGGGTGCGGACCTCGGCCTCGTCGGCGTCGTCGAGGTTGCTGAAGTCCTGGTCCTGGACCCGGATGACGTCGGAGTTGCTCAGGGCGAAGTCGACGTGGAATTCGACCAGGCCGGCCAAGGCCGCGGCCGGTCCGCCGGAGCCAGCAACCACAGTCCGGCCGCCGTCCAAGAGGTCCTGGCTGACGCTAAGCAGGAGCGCGCCGAGGACGGCCTGCTTGCCGGCGAAGTGGCGGTAGACGGCGGGACCGCTGACTCCCGCTGCAGCGCCAAGGTCCTCGAGCGAAACACGGTTGAAGCCGTCGGCGGCGAACAGGGCGGCAGCCGCGGTCAGGAGGGCCTTCCGGCGGTTCTCCTTGGCCTGGCTTCGCTGGGTTGTCTGGCTGGACTCAGTCACCGGCGCGTCCCTCTCGACTGCTCTGGATAAAAGGGGTGTTGGTTGAAGCTGTCCTGTGTTGGACATCACAGTTAATAGAGACTAACCTAAAACTCAGTTATGCGTTACTAACCGAAAT
>NZ_JBFTNO010000043.1:0-17385 GCF_056397525.1 Arthrobacter sp. 05L45_2
AGCTGGGGCCTGTCGCGCCGGCGATGGAGCTAGATCCGCGATACCACTGGTAGCCAACTACGGCGCCCGGTTCAGCATTGCTCCAGGTAGGCCCACTCAGCGACAGTGACTGTCCGACGACCGGCTTGCCGGCTATGGCGGTGTTCCAGCCGGCCCCCACAAATGCCCCTGAACGGACAGTTACCGGTGCGGCGGACTGTTCGGTGCCGGCCCCCTGCGCTTCCAGTGAGGCAAGCACTGTCAGTTGAACCGACTTGGTTGCCATCGACGGATCAATCGGCAACGTGTCACCCTCGCCGACCGGGTGGTCGGCCGCTCGAACCGTGACGCCGTCGATGATCCAGCGGTATTTGATCCAGCCGGCGCCGCTCCATTGGCCCCCCGTTGAGGTGAGAGTTCCACCGGCAACGGGGTCGCCCTCGATGACCGGCGGATTGATGTTTTCCGGAGTAGCGGGCGGATCAACCGCCGGCGTCGTCTCGCCCGGCGGTACCACCGGTGCAGGAGTCGGCTGGTCCGAAACCGTGCTGGTCTCCATCGGCAGCGCCTGCGCTGCCGGAGCCATCAAAAGACCGGCGAGCAGTGCGATGCTCCCGGCCGTGGCTACTGTCCTGGTCATGCCGCCAGGACGCGTCCGATTAAGGACACTTCTATGCAGAGACAACTAAGTCCCCTTCCCCCATTTGAGACCGGCTAGCCCGGTCGGAGTTATTGTAAGGGTGAGCGCCGACACTGACCGGCCGGGGCCGGCGAGGTCGCTCCTTGTGCTCCCGCAGACCTGCACCGCGGGGGCACATTGACACGGACGCGCCGTCATTTCTGCCCCAACGAGGCTGGTCCGCCCGTCAAAGTGCCCCGAACCGGCGTCCGTGCCTGCCTCGGCCCGGCGCGCAACCGCCGCGGCCCACCCCGCATGTGACGCCCCGTTACCCTGCGTGAACTGGTGTTTCCGGACCGTTGTTCCGCCCGATGACGCCGCCCTATCGTCGATGCATGGCTATTCAGGACATTTACCCCACGGCGCTGCGGCTGCTCGGCCGCCCGGTGCTGGTGGTCGGCGGCGGACCCGTCGCCGCCCGCCGCGCCAAGGGACTGCTCGACGCCGGCGCCCTCGTCACAGTGGTCGCCCCGCTCGCCTGCCCCGCCCTGAACGACCTCGCCGCTGCCGGCCTCCTCGACTGGCAGCCGCGCGCCTACCGCAGCTCCGACGTCGACGGCGCCTGGTTCGTGCAGACGGCCACGGGCGACGCCGACGTCGACGCCCGGGTTGCCGCCGACGCCGAAGCCCAGCGCATCTGGTGCGTCAACGCCTCCAACCACGAAGCCTCCGCGGCCTGGACGCCCGCCGTCGCCGTCCTTGACGACGTCAAGATCGCGGTCAACGCCGGGGGAGACCCGCGCCGCGCCATGGCCCTGCGCGACGCCGTCGCCACCGCCCTGGACTCCGGGGACCTGCCGCTGCGGCGGCACAGGCCCGGCGCAGGTGCCGGCACCGGAGCTGGCACCGTGGCCCTCGTCGGCGGCGGCCCCGGGGACACCGGACTCATCACCGTCCGCGGCCGCAGGCTCCTGGGCCAGGCCGACGTCGTGGTCGCCGACCGGCTCGGCCCGCGCGAACTGCTGGCGGAACTGGCGCCCGACGTCCGGGTCATCGAGGTCGGCAAAACCCCCGGCCACCACCCCGTCCCGCAGGCCGAGATCAACCGGATCCTGGTCGAGGAAGCCCGGCAGGGCCACCGGGTGGTCCGGCTCAAGGGCGGCGATCCCTWTRTCCTKGGCCGCGGCGGCGAGGAAGCCGAGCACTGCCGGCACCACGGCGTCGAGGTCGAAGTGGTTCCCGGAGTCACATCCGCCGTCTCCGTGCCGGCCGCCGCCGGAATCCCGGTCACGCACCGCGGCCTCGCCAAAGGCTTCAGCGTTGTCACCGGCCACGAGGAGCTCTCCGAAGTTCCCGCCCGGGCCGACCACACCGTGATCCTGCTCATGGGCGTGGGCCAGCTCCGCGATTCCGCGGCCTCGCTGGGACGCGCCGGTTTGCCAGCCGGGACCCCTGTTGGCATCGTAGAGAATGGCTACCTGCCGAATCAGCGGGTGACCATTGGAACGCTCGGGACCATCGCGGATCAGGCGGAGGCGGCCGGCGTCGCGAACCCTGCCGTGATCGTSATYGGCGACGTGGTCCGGGTCAGTCCGTTCGCGCCGTCGCACTTCAAGACCGCGGACTACAGCACCACCWCCCCGAACGMKCCSCGYAYYRCCAAGACCCGCGTACTGACCCCCTAACCCCGTCGATTGCTCCGAAACGGCCCTTTTCAGACCCGAAAAGGGCACGTACGGAGCAACGGATGCAGAAGACCAAAGGAACACAGCCGTGTCAACGAACACCCCCGTAGGAACTGCCGCCCGCCCGCTGCGCGTCGCCGTCGTCGGATCCGGCCCCGCCGGTGTCTACGCCGCAGACATCCTGACCAAGAGCGAGGCCGTCAAGAGCGGCGACCTCACGGCCAGCATCGACCTCTTCGACCGCTACCCGGCCCCCTACGGCCTGATCCGCTACGGCGTGGCCCCTGACCACCCGCGCATCAAGGGCATCGTCAACGCCCTGCACAAGGTCCTGGACCGCGGCGACATCCGGTTCTTCGGCAACGTGGACTACGGCACAGACCTCACCCTCGAGGACCTCCGCACGCACTACGACGCCGTCATCTTCGCCACCGGCGCCATCAAGGACGCGGACCTGAACATCCCCGGCATCGAACTCGAGGGCTCCTACGGCGGCGCCGACTTCGTCTCCTGGTACGACGGCCACCCGGACGTGCCCCGCGAGTGGCCGCTGGACGCCAAGGAAGTCGCCGTCATCGGCAACGGCAACGTGGCCCTGGACGTCGCCCGGATGCTCTCCAAGCACGCCGACGACCTCCTGGTCTCCGAAATCCCGGACAACGTCTACGCCGGTCTCAAGGCCTCCCCGGTCACGGACGTCCACGTCTTTGGCCGCCGCGGACCGGCCCAGGTGAAGTTCACGCCCTTGGAGCTGCGCGAACTGTCCCACTCCAAGGACGTCGACATCATCCTCTACGCCGAGGACTTCGAATTCGACGCCGAATCGGACCGGCAGATCCAGGGCAACAACCAGACCAAGACCATGGTGGGCACGCTCACCAACTGGATCGCCGAGCAGCCCGAGGACCTCTCCGAGCTGACCGCCTCCCGCCGGCTGCACCTGCACTTCCTGCACAGCCCGGTTGAGGTCTACGACGACGCCGCCACCCCCGGCCGCGTCGCCGGGATCAAGTTTGAGCGCACCGAACTCGACGGCACCGGCAACGCCCGCGGCACCGGGGAGTTCGTCGACTACCCGGTCCAGGCCGTGTACCGTGCCATCGGCTACTTCGGCTCCGCCCTGCCTGAGGTCGAGTTCGACCACAGCAGGGGCGTGGTCCCGAACGACGGCGGCCGGGTGCTGGACGCCGCCGGCGCCCAGGTGCCCGGCATCTACGCCACCGGCTGGATCAAACGCGGTCCGGTCGGCCTGATCGGGCACACCAAGGGCGACGCGCTGGAAACCGTGACCTACCTGCTGGAAGACCGCGAAACCCTGCCCTTGGCCGCGGCGCCCGCGCCGGAGGCCATCGTCGGGCTGCTGGATGGCCGCGGCGTGCAGTACACCAGCTGGGAAGGCTGGCTGGCGCTGGATGCCCACGAGCGCTCGCTCGGGGAAAAGGCCAGCGCCGAAACCGGCAGCGTCCAGCGCGAACGCATCAAGGTGGTTCCGCGCGGCGACATGGTGGAGATTTCCCGCGGCGGGGTCGCCGCGGAGGTCTAGGCGCCCCGCCGCGCCCTTCGCCGCGTCGGGAAGGCGGCATTCCCGGCAGGTAGTCAGTAGGCTTACCGTCATGGACACCGCCAGGCACCCAGGAACCGGCCGATGAGGCTCCGTCACAGCAACGCGTCCGGCCGCGGCTACCGCCGGGTTCCGGCCGGAACCGGGTTCAGCTACAAGGACCTGGACGGCTCAACCCTGCCGGCCGGCCCGGTCCGGGAGCGCCTGGAGAGCATCGGCATCCCGCCGGCGTGGACCGACGTCTGGATCGCCCCCTACGAGAACGGCCACATCCAGGCGACAGGAGTCGACGCCGTCGGCCGGCGCCAGTACATCTACCATCCGAGCTGGCGGGAGCGGAAAGACCGGCTGAAGTTCGACCGCTCCCTGCAGCTCGCCGAAACCCTGCCCTCCGCACGCCGGCTGGTGACGCTGGACCTGCGCACCGACGGGTTCACCCGCGAACGGGTGCTGGCGGCCGCCTTCCGGATGCTGGACACCGGATCGCTGCGTGTCGGCTCGGAGCGGTACACCAACGAGAACGGCAGCCACGGCCTGGCCACGTTGCTGTGCGCCCACGTCAGGCTGCGCAACGACGAACTCCGGCTCAGCTTCCCCGCCAAGAGCGGGAAAACCTGGGAGTCGAGGATCGACGACGCCGACCTCGCCGCCGTCGTCCGCTCGCTGAAGCGCCGCGGCGGCAACRCCCGCCTGCTGGCCTACAAAAACGGCCGCAGCTGGCACCCGGTGACCAGCGCCGAGATCAACGAGTACGTCAAGGTGCGCACCGGCGGGGACTTCACTGCGAAGGACTTCCGTACCCTGCGCGGGACCGTGGCGGCGGCCATCAGCCTTGCCGACAGCGGACCGCAGACCAAGGTCTCGGCCCGGAAGCGGGCCATCAGCCGGGCCATGGTGGACGCCGCCGCGGTGCTCGGCAACACGCCGTCGATCGCCCGGAAGAGCTACGTGGACCCGCGGCTGCTGGACCACTTCGCGGCCGGCGAAACCATCGACCCGAAGCGCCGGGATTCGGCCGAATCGGAGGTCAGGGCGTTGCTGTACCAGGAGGGCGACGTCGTCCCGCTCCGCTGAGCGGAGCTACATCCAGCCGGGGCTACATCCGGCCGAACCGGGCGCGGACCAGCGCGAAGGCCCCGTAGGCCATAAACCCGGCGCCGATCGCCAGGAGCAGGTACGGGCCGAAGGGGTGGTGCTGCAGCGCCTTGAGGCTGCCGTCGAGCCCGGTGGACGACCCGGGGTCGTGGGTCACCGCCGCCATCACAAACAGCAGGCCGGTCAGCACCAGGGCCAGCCCCTTCGCTACGTGCCCGGCCACACCGAGGACGCTGATGAGATGGCCGCGGTGTGTGCCCTCGAAATGCGCCAGCTCTTCCTTGAACTTCTTGCCCAGGCCCTTGACCACAAAGTAAATCCCGATCCCGCCCACCGTCAGGCCCAGGCCGACCAGCAGCGGAGCGCCCAGGGGCCGGTTCATCAGGGCCTCGCTGAACGCGGCGGTGGACTCGCCCGAATCGCTGCGGAAGCCCAGGGCGAAGTTGGCGAAAGTGAAGCCGATGCTGCCGTACGCGATCGCCAGGAAGCCGGAGGAGACCAGCTTGCCCAGCCGTTGGCCGCGCGGCAGGCGCCGGGCCCGCAGGGTGGCCTCGCTCAGCTGCCACACTGCCAGACCCGCGCATCCGACGCAGCACAGCCACATCACGGCAGGTCCCCACGGGTTCGCGGCAAGCTGCTCAATTGCGCCGGTCGGCTCGGCCTGACCCGGCGCGCCGAGCACCAGCGCGACCGCGATCGCGCCGATTACCACGTGGAGCAGTGCCATTACGGCGAAGCCCCAGCGGGCGATGACGTCCAGCACCTTGCTGTTGGAGGCGGCCTCGGCGGCGTCGGCAGCCTCCCCGATGGCGGCCTCGGGGGAGTGCGCCGCGGCACCGCCCGGCAGGTCCTTGCTCAACGGTGTTCTCCCATGGCCACGAGCTTACGCGCCGCGGGCACCCGCTTCCGCCTTGGTGCTAAGTGTGCTTACTATGTCCGTGGTGCGTGCCCGCAGCTGGCGGCACCACTTTCGAATTCGACGTCGCACGATAGGAAGCTCACCATGTCAGGTAACCTCGTAGCCCGATCCATCCACGACCTCACCGCCGGCGCCTGGTTCGGCGGTTCGCTGATGGGCGCCATTGGGCTGAATGGCGCCACGGCAGAGGCCAAGGATCCCGCCGAGCGGACCCGCCTCTCCAGCCTCGGCTGGAAGAAGTGGGCCCCGTACCAGACGGCGGCCTTCGGCGCGCACTTCCTCTCCGGTCTCGCGATCATGTGGGAGAACAAGGGCCGGATGGCCAAGCAGGACGGAGTCACCCGGCTGAGCATTTACAAGTCGGTGGTCACCCTGGCCGGCGCCGCCGTCACCCTCTACGCCGGCATGCAGGGCGCCAAGGTGGAGAAGCTTGCGGCCGAGGGGGCCGAAGGCGCCACCGAGCCCAAGCCGGGCGCCTCCGACGAGCTGCGTTCCGCGCAGCAGCAGCTGAAAATCCTGCAGTGGGCCATTCCGGTCTTCGCCGGCTGGGTTGTTGTCCTCGGCGCCAAGCACGGCGAAATGCAGCGGCCCAAGAACGTCTTCAAGGGCCTGTCCCGCTAGACGGACCGGATCCAGTCCGCGCAGGCATCAAGGTTGCGGTGGACGCTTTCGACGGCGGCGGCTTCGTCACGGCCGGCGATGGCGTCCACCAGCTCCCCGTGCCCCTCATCGGGGAGCCCGTTGAAGCCGTCCCGACGCTGCTGGCGGAGCAGGTCCCGGTGGAATACCCCGCCGAAGCTGACGTAGAGCTCGTGCAGCAGCGGGTTGGCTGACGCCTGCGCCACCATGATATGGAAGTCCCAATCCGCCTGCGCCCAGCCGGCGAAGTCGCCAGCCAGCCAGGCCGCGCTGCGCTGCGCCAGGAGTATCCCCATCGCCGTAACATCCGCGTCGGTGGCATGGCGGGCCGCGAGCCGGGCGGCCTGGGTGTCCAGGCCCACCCGGACCTCCAGGATGTGGGCCTGGGAATGGTCCTGGTACATCCRCTGCGCCGCGCCGGAGATTTCGCTGGTGGCGCGCACGTACGTTCCGTCACCCTGCCGGACCTCAAGCATCCCGCTGTGGGCGAGGGCCTTGATGGACTCCCGCAAGGTCCCCCGCGAGACTCCCAGAGCCGCCATCAGCTCCGGCTCGGCGGGAATCCGCTGCTGCAGCGGCCACTCCCCGGAGTGGATCGAGGCGCGCAGTTTGGCGGTCACTTCTTCGGCCAGCGGAGCCCGGTGCGGTGCGCCCGGTGTCTTCATTGCCCGGCTTCCTTAGGTGTTCCGGCCTTTGTTGCCGCCCGTCCGGCAGGGTGCCGGCCAGCTCCTGCCGTGAGCAGCTGCCCGACGGCGATCTGGCCCAGGGCGATGGCGAACAGCAGTGCCAGCGGGAGCGTCCAGGCGCCTGTGGCGCTGTGCAGCAGTCCCATGCCGAACGGGCCGACGGTAGCCAGCAGGTAGCCGGCCGACTGGGCCACGGTGGAGAGCGCCGTCGTCTCGGCCGGGGTCCGTCCGCTGCGGCTGATCATCACCATGACCAACGGGAAGATCCCGAGCCCGAAGCCGAGGAGGACGGCCGTCAGCGCTGCCCAGGAAACAGGCAGGACCAGCATCGCCAGGACTCCCAGTGCCATCGTCATCGTCGCCAGGTGGAAGGCCAGGCGCAGCCTCCGGGGGCGGGAGCCGATGGCGACGAGGATCATTCCGGCAGGGACCGAGACCAGCTGCATCAGGCCGAACATCAGCCCGCTCTCGGAAGTGGTTAGGCCGCGGGTGGCCAGCAGATACGGGAACCAGCTCAGCACGGCGTAGGCCAGGAGCGCCTGGACCGTGAAGCCGAGCGTGATCAGCACTCCGGTGCGGGTCCGCAGCAACGGCCACGGCGAGATCCGGCCGGCCTTGGCTGCCGGAGCGTTGCGGTGCGCGTGCACGGCAATCGGCAGGAAGCCCAGGCACGCGGACAGCGCCAGGATGCCGATGGTGCCCAGGCCGGCCGACGGCGACCCGAGCTGCTGGGCCGCCGGGACGATCAGCATGGCCACCACTGTGGCGCCGGTGGTCATTGTCACCGTGTACACGGCCGTCATCAGGGATGTCCGGTCGGCGAAGTGGGTGCGGATGAAGGACGGCATCGCGACGTTGCACACCGCCAGGCCGGACATGCCCACCACGGTGCCGGCCAGCAGCATCCCGGTGGAGGGGACACCGCGCAGCAGCAGGCCCCCGGCGAGCATGGCCAGCGAGAGCAGGATGGCCTTTTCGAGGCCCAGGTGCCGGGTCAGCCAGGAGGTGGCGGCCCCCGCCACAGCGAAGCACAGGGTGGGGATCGAGGGGAGCAGTGCGGCGATCAGCGGCCCGTAGCCGAGGACCTGCTGCAGTTCGTGGAACAGGGCCGCGGCCCCGGTGATGCCGGCGCGCAGGTTGAGCCCGATCAGGACGAGTGCCACGACGCCAGCCACCACCACGCCGCGCGGGCGGGGGGTCCCCGGTTGAACGGGCGGGGAAGCGACGGGTGCCGCAGTGTTGCTAACCATTCCTAAAGGTTAGACGTCTGACGTTTCAGCCCCGGCCTTTAGTGGCGAAGATCTCGCCCAGTGACACGGCCCTCCCGGGCTACGGGGGAGTGCCTCAGCGCGGGTGCCGGGAGCTGAGCCGCTGCACGGCCAGGGCCAGCCACAGCTGCACCCGGTCCGCGGTCTGGGCGGGGTCGTAACCGGTCAACTCAGTGATCTGGGCCAGCCGGTAGCGCACCGTGTTGCGGTGCAGGGTCAGCTCCTCGGCCACTGCGGCGACCGACCCGTTGTTGCCCAGGTAGCTCTCCAGGGTGGTCATCAGTTCAGCGCCGTGGGCAGCATCAAACTGCCGGAGCGGGTTCAGGGACTCGTTGGCCATGTCCGCCAGCGGCACGTCCTCACTGGCCAGCAATAGCGAGGTCAGGCTCAACCGCTCCGGCTCGTTGACGGGCAGGCCGTGGCTCGCGGCGTCGCGCGCCTCGAAATAGCTCCAGCGCAGGCCGTTCGGTTTGGTGTAGGCCCCGCCGATGCCGATCGTGGCGTGAATTCCGGCCTCGGCGAGGTGGTCGCTGAGGCTCCGGGCCAGGGCACTCGCGCCGCTGCCGTCGTCGTTGACCAGCACCACCAGGTCCTTGCCGACGACGGCAGTCACCGCCGCCGCCAGCGGCTGCGGCAGAGAGCTGCTGCCCAGCTGCTTGGTATGGGCCGCCGATTCCGCCAGCAGGACCACGTTCTTGCGGGTGCTGTTGACTCCGATGCCGGCCAGGCGCCGGGTGGCCTCGGTAGCGTCGAGCGTCCCGTGGATGACGTCCTCCAGCACCTGCCCGGCAAGGGCTCGCTGGGCCTGGCGCTGTTTGACCATGTTGTTGAGCTCGACGCTGATCAGGTTCTGCGCATAACCCACAATCCCCGAGTCCTCGAACGGATGCCGCACCCACAGGGTGCAGGCGTCGCGCCGGCCGGTCGGGATGGGGTACGACGCCCAGCCCTCCGCCGTCGGGGCCGGACTGCCCGCAGCGCTGTTGTAGAGCTGCGCCGTGAACTGGGTCAGGACGATTTCGGTGCGCAGCATGGAGCCGAGGTGCTTGAGCAGCTCGCTGAGGCCGCCGCCGGTCAGCAGCGCCCGGGCCAGCACCTGGTGCCCGGCGATCAGGCGTTCCAGTTTGGCGTAGTGGTCCGCGGACTGGGCATCGGCCACGAGCTTGCCGATCGCGATGAAGGGCGTCTCGTACGGCACTTCCACCACGGGCAATCCCCAGCGGTTGGCCTCCGCGATCAGGGCGGGCGGCACGGCGTCGTGGGTCAGCCCGATGCCGAAGCCGATCCCCACCGCGCCTGCACGCTGGACCTGGCGGACAAAGCGGCGCTGCTCGGGCGCGGTCCGGAGCCGCATCCCGGTGGTGAGGATCAGTTCGCCGCCGTTCAGGAAGCGCTGCGGGTCTTCCTGCTCGGTCACCGCGACCCAGTGGATGTCCTGGTGCCAGGTGGTCTCCGCGAGCCCGGACTTCGTCAGCTTGAGGGACGGCACCCCCAGCAGGGCGGCGAGTGAAATGGCCATAAAAAGAGGATAACCGGGGGCTGGTCAACCGCACTAAAGTCTGCCGCAGACGGTGTGCAGCTGCCTATTCCCYGCCTTGGCCCCGTGGCATAGGCTCGGAGCAGTCGCAGATCCTTCCTACCTGCCTKYYCSAGGCCAGCACGAAAGAGGTTGTACACCGTGGTTCAAACCTTGCAGAACTTCATCAACGGCGAATTCGTCACCCCCGCCGGCACAGCCCTGCTGGACATCGTGAACCCGACGAACGGCGACGTCGTGGCCAAGTCGCCGGTGTCCGTGCAGGCCGACGTCGACGCCGCCATGACCGCCGCGAAGGACGCCTTCGCCAGCTGGAAGCACGTCACCCCCGCCCAGCGCCAGCTGATGCTGCTCAAGCTCGCCGACGCCGTCGAGGCCAACAGCGACGAACTGGTCGAAGCCCAGCACCGCAACACCGGCCAGGTCCGGTCCCTGATCGCCGCCGAGGAAGTCGCCGCCGGCGCCGACCAGCTGCGGTTCTTCGCCGGTGCTGCCCGCCTCCTGGAAGGCAAGTCCGCCGGGGAATACCTTGAGGGCCACACCTCCTACGTGCGCCGCGAACCGATCGGCGTCGTGGCCCAGGTGGCCCCGTGGAACTACCCGTTCCTGATGGCGATCTGGAAGATCGGCCCCGCCCTCGCCGCGGGCAACACCGTGGTCCTGAAGCCCTCGGACACCACCCCGGAGTCCACCCTGGTCCTGGCCCGCCTCGCCGGCGACATCCTCCCGGCCGGTGTCCTGAACGTCGTCCTCGGCACGGGCGAGACCGGCGCCATGATGGTCGAACACAAGGTCCCCGGCCTGGTCTCCATCACCGGTTCCGTCCGGGCCGGGATCGCCGTCGCCTCCGGCKCGGCCAAGGGCCTCAAGCGAGCGCACCTCGAACTCGGCGGCAAGGCGCCCGCCATTGTCTTCAAGGACGCCGACATCAAAAAGAGCGCCGCCGCCATCGCGGAGTTCGCCTTCTTCAACGCCGGCCAGGACTGCACCGCCATCACCCGGGTGCTGGTTGAGGACTCCGTCCACGACGACGTCGTTGCCGCCATGGTGGAGCACACCAAGACCCTGCACACGGGCTCCCAGAACGACGAGGACAACTACTTCGGTCCGCTGAACAACGTGAACCACTTCAACGCGGTCACCTCCGTCGTGGAGCACCTGCCGGCAAACTGCAGGATCGAAACCGGCGGCCACCGCGCGGGGGAGCAGGGCTTCTTCTTCGAACCCACCATCATCACCGGCGCCAAGCAGACCGACGACGTGGTGCAGAAGGAAACCTTCGGCCCGGTCATCACGGTGCAGAAGTTCCGCACCGAGGCGGAGGCCATCGAGCTGGCCAACGACGTCGAATACGCCCTGGCCTCCAGCGTCTGGACCACGGACCACGGCACGGCCATGCGCGTCAGCCGCGATTTGGACTTCGGTGCCGTCTGGATCAACACTCACATCCTCCTCACGGCCGAGATGCCGCACGGAGGCTTCAAGCAGTCCGGCTACGGCAAGGACCTGTCCATGTACGGGGTTGAGGACTACACCCGCATCAAGCACGTTATGAGCGCGCTGGACGCTTAGAGCTCCGCCCAGCGACCCCACCCTGCCACTCCCGCCGCCGCCGGGCAGCCCCGTCGATTGACGCCGCTGCCGGGCCCGGCCGCCCGTTTCCCGCCCAGAAAGGCCTCCCCATGACCACCACCGCACACGACATCAGCTTCCGTCTTGAGCAGAAGCGCCGCGTCCAGGCCGACTTCCCGGGCCCCAAGTCCGTCGCCCTGACCGAACGCCGCAAAGCCGTCGTCGCCTCCGGCGTCGCCTCCAGCGTCCCGGTGTACGTCGCCGACGCCGACGGCGGCATCATCCAGGACGTTGACGGCAACTCCTTCATCGACCTCGGCGCCGGCATCGCCGTCACGAGCGTCGGCGCCTCAGACCCCGCCGTCGTCGGCGCCGTCAAGGAGGCCGTGGAGCACTTCACCCACACCTGCTTTATGGTCACGCCCTACGAGGGTTACGTCGCCGTCGCCGAGCAGCTGAACCGCCTCACGCCCGGCGACCACGAGAAGCGCACGGTGCTGTTCAACTCCGGCGCCGAAGCCGTGGAGAACGCCATCAAGGTGGCCCGCCTCGCCACCGGCCGGGACGCCGTCGTCGCCTTCGACCACGCCTACCACGGCCGCACCAACCTSACCATGGCSCTGACCGCCAAGGCCATGCCSTACAAGACCAACTTCGGCCCGTTCGCGCCCGAGGTSTACCGCATGCCGATGAGCTACCCGTTCCGCGAGGAGAACCCGGAGATCACCGGTGCCGAGGCCGCCAAGCGCGCCATCACCATGATCGAGAAGCAGATCGGCGGCGAATCCGTGGCCGCCATCATCATCGAACCGATCCAGGGCGAGGGCGGCTTCATCGTCCCGGCCGAGGGCTTCCTGCCCGCACTGGCCGCCTGGGCCAAGGACAAGGGCATCGTCTTCATCGCCGATGAGGTCCAGTCCGGTTTCTGCCGCACCGGCGAATGGTTCGCCGTGAACCACGAAGGCGTCGTCCCGGACATCATCACCATGGCCAAGGGCATCGCCGGCGGCATGCCGCTCTCGGCCATCACCGGCCGCGCCGACCTGCTCGACGCCGTCCACCCGGGCGGCCTCGGCGGCACCTACGGCGGAAACCCGGTGGCCTGTGCCGCTGCGCTGGCCGCCATCGGCTCGATGGAGCAGTACGACCTCAACGCCCGTGCYCGCCACATCGAGGAGCTCGCCGTCGGCAAGCTGCGCGAACTCGCCTCCGAGCTCTCCGTGGTCGGCGACATCCGCGGCCGCGGCGCCATGCTCGCGGTGGAACTGGTCCAGGCCGGTTCGAAGGAACCCAACCCGGAGCTGACCAAGGCCGTGGCCGCCGCCTGCCTCAAGGAGGGTGTCATTATCCTCACCTGCGGCACCTACGGCAACGTCATCCGGCTCCTGCCGCCGCTGGTCATCAGCGACGAACTGCTGCTGGACGGCCTCGAGGTCCTCGCCGCGGCGGTCCGCGCCAACGCCTGAACCACACCCGGGGATACCCGGACGCCACGCCCACGAGCCGCGGACTGACCAGTCCGCGGCTCGTGCGCGTCCGGGGACCGAAAGTTACCCACAATTCGCGGCAGCGCTGGGCTAGAGTCGTTCCTACCACTGCAGGAACGCAGACCGGCCGACGTCGCCCGGACCCCCGGAGCCAAGCTGGATTCTGCCCCAGACCCATAAGGGGTTCTTACATGCGATACGTAGTTGGCTACACACCCAACGACCGCGGCGCCGACGCCGTTGCGCTGGCTTCGGCCATGGCCCGCGCCCAGGGCGCCCATCTGGACCTGGTCCACGTGGTGGACCGCAAGACCCCGTACGTCGCGCTGAATCCGCAGGGAAACCGCGTCAGCGTCGCCGAGCAGTCCGTGCTCACGGCCGAGCGGCAGGGACTGGCCCTGGTCCCCGAGGGCCTGGAGGCCCGCTTCCACGTGCGGCAGGCGGACTCCTTCGCCGCCGGCCTGATCGACGCCGCCAAGGAGTACCGGGCCGGCCTGATCGTGGTGGGTGCGGCGAGCAACGGCCTCTTCAAGCGGTACAGCGTGGGCAGCGTGGCCAACGCCCTGCTGCACGCCTCCCCGGTGCCGGTGGCCCTGGCGCCCCGCGGCTACCGGCACACCGACGCCATCACCCGGCTGACCCTCGCCGTCGGGGAACGGACGGGCGCGGAGGCAGCCATTGATGTTGCGATTGCCTCGGCCGGCCGCCGCGGCGTGCCGCTGCGGCTGGTATCGCTGGTGGAGCTCGACGCCGAGGGCGACGGCGGCGAAAACGTCAACGCCGCGCACGTCCACGCCAACACGGTCCTCAAGGCCGCGGCCGAGCGGCTGCCCGAAGGCCACCACGCCAGCGTCGAGGTGGCACACGGCCGCACCATCGAGGAGGCTATCGATGACCTGGAATGGGACGACGCCGAGATCCTGATCGTGGGCTCGTCGCGCCTGGCGGAGAAGAACAAGCTCTTTATCGGCAGCACGGCCAACAAGGTCCTGCGGGCCCTCCCCGTGCCCATGGTCGTGGTGCCGCGCGACTACGAGCGCATCGACTCAAGCCCGGAAGACTAAGGGCCCGGAGTACTGAACCGGCGCCGCCGCCGGGTGCGTTCGCCTAGGCGGCGGCCCGGGCCAGCCGGCGCGTCACGGAATTCTTCCGGGCGGTCCGCAGCATGTCCGCGGTCAGCAGCAGCAGTGCGAGCCAGACGACGCCGAACCCGATCCAGCGCTCCGGGGTCATGGCTTCCTTGAAGACCACCAGGGCCACGATGAACTGCAGCACCGGGGCGAAGTACTGCAGCAGCCCGATGGTGGTCATCGGCAGCCGCCGGGCGGACGCGCCGAAGAACAGCAGCGGAACGGCCGTGATGACGCCGGAGGCGACGAGTAGCCAGAAGTGTCCTGCGCCCTGGGTGGTCAGGGACGCGGCCCCGGTGGTGGCGAGGACAATCATGGTGACGCCGGCGAGCGGGGAGAGCACGATGGTCTCCACGGAGAGGCTGGTGATCGCATCCGCCCGAGGTCCCACCCGTTTCTTCACGAAGCCGTAGAGCCCAAAGCTGAAGGCCAGGGTCAGGGCGATCCACGGCAGCTTGCCGTAGGAGTAGGTCAGGACACCGACGGCGACGAAGCCGATCCCGACGGCGGCCCACTGCAGCGGGCGGAGCTTCTCCTTCAGCACAAAGACGCCCAGCAGCACCGAAACGAGCGGGTTGATGAAGTAGCCCAGCGACGTCTCGACGGCCTGGCGCGTGGTCACGCCGTACGTGTAGGTCAGCCAGTTCACGGCGATAAGGCCGGCYGCCAGGCCGAGCGGGCCGATCACGGTCCGGTTCCGGAACGCGGCCCCGATCACCCGCCAGGTGCGGGTTACGGTGATCAGCAGGACGCAGAAGAGCAGGGACCACACCACACGGTTGGCCACGATTTCGACGGCGCTGGCCGGCTGCAGCACAAAGAAGTACAGCGGAAGCAGGCCCCACAAACCGTAAGCGCCGATCCCGAACAGGATTCCCGTCGTCGTGTCCTTGTCCACGGCCTTCAGCTCCGACACCGTCGCGGACGAGCTGCCCGCGACGGGGGCGGCTCCCGGGGCGGGAGCGGCGTCGGCCGGGGACGTCAAGGCTGCGGAAACGGGGGAGCCGTCGGAGATAGACACAAGACCAATAACACCACCCTCCGGGCGGCTATTCCTGCCGCCGGGCACGGCACGGCGCGGGGACATTTAGAATAGGGGACTGTGCGCTGTTACTTCCGGCGCACCCGCTATGACTCAGAAGGGCTCCCGGTGTCCAACACGGCCGAATCTCCGTCCAAACGTCCCCTCCGCGTCGCGATCGTCGGCGCAGGACCGGCCGGTGTCTACGCCGCTGACATCCTGACCAAGTCCAACGAGGTCAAGGACGGCGACTTCGAAGTCAGCATCGACCTGTTCGAGGCCTACCCCGCGCCCTACGGCCTCATCCGCTACGGCGTGGCGCCGGACCACCCCCGCATCAAGGGCATCGTCAATGCCCTGCACAAGGTCCTGGACCGCGGCGACATCCGCTTCCTCGGCAACGTCACGTACGGGCGGGACCTGACCCTGCACGATTTCCGCGCCTTCTACGACGCCGTGATTTTCTCCACCGGCGCCATCAAGGACGCGGACCTGGACATCCCCGGCGTCGATCTTGAGGGCTCCTTCGGCGGCGCCGACTTTGTCTCCTGGTACGACGGCCACCCGGACGTCTCCCGGGACTGGCCGCTGGAGGCCAAGGAAATCGCCGTGATCGGCAACGGCAACGTGGCCCTCGACGTCGCCCGGATGCTGGTCAAGCACGCGGACGACCTGCTGGTCACCGAGATCCCGGACAACGTGTACCGCGCCCTCAAGGATTCGCCGGTCACGGACGTCCACGTCTTCGGCCGCCGCGGGCCGGCGCAGGTGAAGTTCACCCCACTGGAACTGCGCGAACTCAGCCACGCCAACGACGTCGACATCGTGCTCTACCCGGAGGACTTCGAGTTTGACGAAGCCTCCGACGAGGCAATCCGCACCAACAACCAGATCAAGACCATGGTCAACACCCTGGGCAACTGGCTGGTCGAGGAACACGCCGAGGCCGAAGAGCCGTCGTCCCGCCGGCTGCACCTGCACTTCCTGCACAACCCGGTGGAAATCCACGACGACGCCGCGCACCCCGGCGCCGTCACCGGCATCAAGTTTGAGCGGATGCAGCTGGACGGCACGGGCAACGTCAAGGGCACCGGCGAGTTCGTCGACTATCCGGTCCAGGCCGTCTACCGGGCCATCGGGTACCACGGGTCCCCGCTGGACGAACTGGCCTACGACGCCCGGCGCGGTGTCATCCCCAACGAGGGCGGCCGGGTGCTGGACGCCGACGGCAACACCGTGCCCGGCATCTACGCCACCGGCTGGATCAAGCGCGGCCCCGTGGGGCTGATCGGCCACACCAAGGGCGACGCCCTCGAGACCATCGGCTTCCTGCTTGAGGACCGGCTGACCCTTCCGCCGGCGCAGAACCCGGACCCGCAGGCCATCATCGACCTGCTCGACGAACGCGGCATCCAGTACACCACCTGGGAAGGCTGGAACAAGCTGGACGCGCACGAGCTCGCCCTCGGCGCGGCCTGGACCGCGCCCGAAGGGGTCGACGGCGTCGTCCGCGAACGCATCAAGGTTGTGCCGCGGGACGAGATGATCCGGATCTCCCGGGACTGAGCCTCCCTGCCGCGGCGCATCCTGCCGCTCGACTCGCAAATCCCCTGGCGCACCGGGTATTACCGCGTCGAGGGGTGATTTGCGCGTCGAGGGGCGTGAGGCGCGTCGGCCGAGGCCCCGCGGATCCTCTGGCGGGGGCCCGAATCGCCCCGTAGACTCGGGGGACGGCGCCGCCTCCCGTGCGCCGTCGTGCGCAGAACGCGGTGCGCAGCCGAGGGTGCCCTTCAGGTGGGAGTTCAATGAAGAATCCGGTCGAGCAGGCAGCCCTGCGCGGTTCCGGCAACGGAGTCAGCCCGGAACTGCGCCAGAAGCAGGCCCGCGCCGGCCATGAGCACCTGGAATCCCTCGGCCTGGGCGGGGAACCGCTCCCCGGGCTCCGCAGCCTGATCCGCGAATCCTGGCAACGCTCCGCCCGGCTGCACGCCAACCCGGACCATCCCGAAGCCCCGCTGGCCATGGACCGCGAGGAACTTGAGGAATACCGCCGGCAGCATCCGCTGGCCGCAATCATGCCCGTCATCCACAAGCTCCTCGTTCTGCCCAGCCATGACAGCGGGATGCTCGTGGCCGTGGGGGACGAGGTGGGCCGGCTGCTCTGGGTAGAGGGGGACCCGGCAATGC
>NZ_JBFTNO010000044.1:0-17045 GCF_056397525.1 Arthrobacter sp. 05L45_2
ACCCGGGGCGACCGGACGATCCCGAGTTCGCTGCCGTCTACCGTGATTGGGCGGACGCCAACCCGCGAAAGTTCTTTGTGGCCGAGCTCGATGGCGAGTTGATCGGCATGCTCAACCTCCTGGTTTTCGAACGGATGCCCAAACCCGGCAAGGAACCATCCTGCTGGGTCTACCTCGGCAACGTCTACGTGCTGCCGGCCCACCGGAACGCAGGGATCGGGGCCGGGCTGGTGCAGGCGGCGATCGGATTCGCCCGCGGGATCAACGCGGTACGGATGGTCCTTTCGCCGTCGTCCGACTCCCGGCGCTTCTACGCCCGGCTGGGCTTCCGGCCCGCGGAGGAACTGAACATCCTCAAGTTCTGATCCCCGCACCATCCGGGGACGGCCCGGCTAGGCTGAGCCGTATGGCAATCATTCATCAAGCTGAACTGCATCCGACCAAGATGGAACTCCTCGAAACCTGGTTGCCCGGGCAGCCCTGGTTCCGGGGTGCCGAGACCGCGGACCCGGGCAAACTGGGCGCGTTCCGGTTCGACGACCCGGCCGGYGAAGTGGGAATGGAGACGATCCTGGTCGAGGCTGGCACTTCCGTTTACCAAGTGCCCCTGACCTACCGCGGTGCGCCCCTCGCCGGCACTGAGCCGTTCCTGGTCGGGACCATGGAACATTCGGTCCTTGGTCCCCGGTGGGTGTACGACGCCTGCGGAGACCCCATCTATGCGGCAGCCCTGGCCTCGGCCCTCCTGGCCGGCACACCGCAGGCCGGCCAGTTCCTCGACGTCGGCGGCAAATTCGAGCCGTTGCCCGAATCCGTTTCCGTGCAGAGCACCGGGCCGGAACGCCCGACGATTCCGAGCGGGCGGCCACCAATCGACGGGCCGGTCGAGGCCAGCAACACCGCAGACGGGACACTTATCCGCGCAGGCGGGTTGCAGATGCTCCTTGTGCGGCGGCTCGATCAGCAGGACAGCGCTGCGGCCGGACCCTCGCTGACCGCCAGCTGGGCGGGCCAGACGGCACCGGTCACCCTGGCACGCCTCACCAGTCCCTGACGCGGGGAGTGGCGGCTAGAGCCCGGAACCTGCCCGGACCAGAACGTGTCCGCGGGGGCTGCTGAGCCGGAACCAGCGCCCGGAGCGGTAGAGGCTTTGCTCGCCGTCGGCAAGGAACCCGAGGGTCAGTGCGGCGAACGCCGCCCCGGCGGGAAGGCCGCCGCCCTCGGGCAACGGCCGCCCCCAGACGGTGGCGCGGGCATTGTTGACAATCAGGGCACCGGGTTTGTCCGGAATGATCGCGGCGATCTCGGAGATACCGGCCTGCGCGGCCTGCCGCAGGGTTTCGTCCGGCAGGCTTCCGAGCTGCTCCCAGCCTGCGCGGGGAGCGCCGACGCCGGCCCAGGACTCCGCAACCGTCATGGGCGGGACGGGGAGTTCGACGTCGTCGGCGCCGGCGCGCGCCAGCCGGTCCAGCACGGCGGAAAGCGGAACGGTCGCGTCGAGCTCCGCCGGCACCGCCAGCGCCAYGGTCCGGAGCCCMAGGATGGTSGGGGTYGCCTCCCCCAGCAGCCGSGGMCGGAGCACACACASGTACGCGGCGAGGACCGGGCCGGCGGCGTTCAGCCGGATGGCGCCGTCGTCCACGCTGCGGGCGCGGGTCGCGAAGGTGCGGAGGTCGGCGAGGTCGCGGGGATCGGTGAAAAGCAGGGACTGGGTGAGGACGTCAGACACATTCCCGACTCTACCGGTTGTGCCTCTTTTGAGCCGTGCCGCGGTGCCGTCTAAAGTCAAACCATGACTGAAGCCGAAGCCGGATTGCAGGCACTTCCCACTGAGGACCCCACCTCCTCGCTCATCCAACTGCTGAACCTCGGCGAGCTGGAGGGCGCGCGGACGGACGAGGACATCTTCATGGGTCCCTCCCAGAAGCAGCCCCGGCAGCGGGTTTTCGGAGGCCAGGTGCTGGCCCAGTCCCTAATTGCCGGCAGCCGCACCGTTCCCGACGGCCGCGGCGTCCACTCCATGCACGGCTACTTCCTGCGTCCGGGCGATGCCAACAAGCCCATCACCTTTGGTGTCCAGCGGCTGCGCGACGGCCGCTCCTTCTCCGCCCGCCGGGTGCACGCCTACCAGGAGGGCATGCCCATCCTGTCGATGATTGCCTCGTTCCAGGACGAGGACGAGGGCATTGAGCACCAGTCCCAGATGCCCGCGGGGATTCCGGATCCGGAGTCGCTGCCGAGCACTGCGGACCTGCTGGGCAAGTTCGACCACCCGGTGGCCCGCCACTGGGCCTACGAGCGGCCCTTCGACATCCGCCACGTTGACCCCGCCCTGTATGTCTCGGCCACTGGTCCGAAGGAAGCCCGGAACGCCGTCTGGATGCGCACTTTCGGTCCTATGCCGGACGATCCGGAGATGCACCGCGCCGCTTTGGCCTATGCGAGCGACTACACGCTGCTGGAGTCCGTCCTCCGCCGGCACGGGATGAGCTGGATTACCCCGGGAATGTCCGTCGCGAGCCTGGACCACGCCATGTGGTGGCACCGGCCCGTCCGGGTGGACGAGTGGCTGCTCTACGTCCAGGAGTCCCCCAGCGCCCAGGGTGCCCGCGGGCTGGCAACGGGCAAGATCTTCAGCCGCGACGGCAGGCACGTCGCCACGGTGGCCCAGGAGGGCATGATCCGGGTCCCGACGGACATCAAGGCCAAGGTCAAGGGCGCCGTCCAGGCGAAGGTCCTCGAACACCAGATGCGCAAGGCCGACCGCGGCTGACACCAGCAGATACTGAAGGCCGCCGACGGCGTCGGGCCGCGGCGGTTCAGGCACGCAAAAGGCCGGCTCCCAGTGGGGGCCGGCCTTTTGCGTGGGGTCCTAGTCGCGGGTCAGGCGGCGGTGCGTCACCCGGTGCGGCTTGGCCGCGTCCGGGCCGAGGCGTTCGACCTTGTTCTCCTCGTAGGATTCGAAGTTGCCCTCGAACCAGTACCACTTGGAGGGGTTCTCCTCGTCACCTTCGTAAGCGAGGATGTGGGTGGCCACCCGGTCCAGGAACCAGCGGTCGTGCGAAACGACGACGGCGCAGCCCGGGAATTCGAGCAGGGCGTTCTCGAGGCTGCTGAGGGTCTCGACGTCGAGGTCGTTAGTCGGTTCGTCGAGGAGCAGCAGGTTTCCGCCCTGCTTGAGGGTCAGCGCCAGGTTCAGGCGGTTGCGCTCACCACCGGAGAGCACCCCGGCCTTCTTCTGCTGGTCCGGTCCCTTGAAGCCGAACGCGGCCACGTAGGCGCGCGAAGGCATCTCGACCTGGCCCACCTGGATGAAGTCCAGGCCGTCGGAGACGACCTCCCAGAGGGTCTTGTTCGGGTCGATGCCGCCGCGGCTCTGGTCCGCGTAGGAGATCTTGACGGAGTCGCCGATCTTCAGTTCGCCGCCGTCGAGGGGTTCGAGCCCGACGATGGTCTTGAAGAGCGTGGTCTTACCCACACCGTTCGGGCCGATGACGCCAACGATGCCGTTGCGCGGCAGCGTGAAGGACAGACCGTCGATCAGGGTCCGGTCCTCGAAGCCCTTCTGGAGGTTCTTGGCCTCCAGCACCACACCGCCAAGACGCGGTCCCGGCGGGATCTGGATTTCTTCGAAGTCGAGCTTGCGGGTCCGGTCCGCTTCCGCGGCCATTTCCTCGTAGCGGGCCAGACGGGCCTTGGACTTGGTCTGGCGGCCCTTGGCGTTCGAGCGCACCCACTCAAGTTCTTCGGAGAGACGCTTGGCCTGCTTGGCGTCCTTCTTGCCCTGGACTTCCAAACGGGCGCGCTTCTTCTCCAGGTACGTGGAGTAGTTGCCTTCATACGGGTACAGGTGGCCGCGGTCTACCTCGGCGATCCATTCGGCCACGTGGTCAAGGAAGTACCGGTCGTGGGTGACTGCCAGGACGGCGCCCGGGTAGGAGGAGAGGTGCTGCTCGAGCCACAGGACACTCTCGGCGTCGAGGTGGTTGGTGGGCTCGTCGAGCAGCAGGAGGTCCGGCTTCTGGAGCAGGAGCTTGCAGAGGGCGACTCGGCGGCGCTCACCGCCGGAGAGCAGCGTGACGTCGGCATCGGCCGGCGGGCAGCGCAGGGCGTCCATGGCCTGCTCGAGCTGGGAATCGAGGTCCCAGGCGTCGGCGGCGTCAATGGCCTCCTGAAGCTGGCCCATTTCCTCAAGGAGCGCGTCGTAATCGGCGTCCGGGTTGGCCATTTCCTCGGAGATCTCGTTGAAGCGCTGGATCTTGCCGTAGATCTCGCCAACGCCTTCCTGGACGTTGCCCAGGACGGTCTTCTCCTCGTTCAGCGGCGGCTCCTGGAGCAGGATGCCGACGGTGTAGCCGGCGCTCAGGCGCGCCTCGCCGTTGGAGGGAGTGTCCAGACCGGCCATGATCTTGAGAATGGTGGACTTACCGGCACCATTCGGGCCAACAACACCAATCTTGGCCCCCGGGAAGAAGGACATGCTCACGTCGTCGAGGATAAGTTTTTCGCCAACGGCCTTACGGGCCTTGGTCATTGTGTAGATAAATTCCGCCATGGCTACAAATCTAATGGCTCCGGGCGGATAACTCACATTTCGTCCCTGTCATCGGGGCACCGGCCTGCCGGCCGCAGGAAGCGGCCCTAGACCGGCGAACCCGCGAAGCACCGGCCATCGGCGAGGACCGGGAGTACCGCCACAGTTACCCCGCCATTTCGAAGCTGCGCAACAATGCACTCCCRCCCCCGCCGGACCGCCGCTTCCACGGCGTCGGCGTCGAGTCCGGTGGGAGTACGGCTCGCCGTCACCTCGAGGTCGCCGGCCGGGAAACCGGCCCCGGTGAGGGCAGCCCGTATTTGCTCTGTTTGGGGTCTGCTGTTTCCGGACGCCAGCTGCGCCAGCACCGTCTGGACTCGCGCCGCGGCCGCGGTCACAGCGGGGCCTGGGGTTGTGGACGATGACGGGGTTGGGGACGACGGCCCTGGCTGCGACGGGACTTGGGCCGCGGGCGCAGTGCCGGCTGGTTCCCCGGCCCCGGAGCCGCCTATGGCCGGCGAGCAACCCGGGACCGCAGCGAGCAACAGCAGGCACGCCCCAAACGCAGGGAGGAGCGAGCGCTGTCCCAGGCTTGTTCCGGCTCGTCTCACGCGGCAATTCTGCCACGGGTGCAGGCCCGTTCTGCTTAGGCGGCGGCCTCCCGCACTTCGCCCGTCTCGGCGTCAAAGTCCAGGTCGTCGCCCCCGCTCCCTCCGGCGCCTGAATCGGCATCGGAGTCTGCGTCGTGGGCGGCGTCGTCCGGGCCCCGGGCGTCGTCGTGACCGGCGTCGTCGCCGCCCGGGCGTTCCTGGACTGCCGCGTCCTGGCCCGGCATGGGGCCGGCGCCTGCCGTGCGGGTGAAGTTGGCCGAGCCCCACATCAGGTCGTGGCCAACGGACTCCGCGTCGATTTCGGCCACATGGTGGATCCGCCCTTCCTTCTCCCAGCTGCGCATCTTGAGCCGTCCCACGATGATGACCCGTTGGCCTTTCCTGATGCTGCAGCCCATGTTTCCGGCGAGCTGGCGATAGCCCTGAACCGTGAACCAGTTGGTGTTGCCGTCCACCCAGGCGTTGGCTGAGCGGTCGAACCGGCGCTCCGTGGAGCCCAGCCTGAAGGAGGCGGTGGCAACCCCGCCCGGCGTCGTCGAACTCTTGATCTCCGTGGCAACGAAGCCGCGGACGGTGATGCTGTCATTCATTACGTTGTCCTCTCTCCCATAGTCCTGTCTGGAATGGTCCTGCCCTTGCAGGCAGTTCCAGCTTCGCGCCAGGCCAGCGGCGGCGGCAGGGTCATCACCCGCTATGTGGAAAACCCGTGGCGCAGGGACAAAGCCGGACAGGCGGCCAGTGCGCGGCCCGTGCGCGGCCCGTGCGCGGCCCGGCCGGCGGGGTGCGCCCGGCACTGTAAACTTCTTGAGGCGTATCCGGCAGCAGCCGGCCAAGCCGTAAGTGCCCCAGTAGCTCAGGGGATAGAGCAGCGGCCTTCTAATCCGCCGGTCGGGGGTTCGATTCCCTCCTGGGGCGCAACGTGCGGTCCTGGTCGCGGTCATCCGCGGTCCAGGACCGCATTTTTTCGCCGGTGCACCAAGCAAAGTGCGGGCGCGACGCCGGCCCGGGCTACGCCGCCGTCAGATCCACTTGTTGTGCCTGAACGTCAGGTAAAGGATTCCGCCCATCAGGAGCATCAGGCCCAGGGCCATCGGATAGCCGAAATACCAGTCCAGTTCGGGCATCAGACGGAAGTTCATCCCGTAGATGGAGGCAATCAGCGTCGGGGCGAAGAGGATTGCTGCCCAGGAGGAGATCCGCTTTGTTTGTTCGTTCTGCGCGATGCTCGATTCGGTCAGCAGCCGCATTTCATCGTTTTGCCGCTGCGCCACCAGCGCGGCGTTGACGGCGAGCGCGTTCTGCAGCAAGGCACGGAACGCGGCGATACGTTCGCCCAACCGCAGGACGTGGTCCAGGACGTCCCGAAAATGATCCTGCAATTCGGTCTCAGGTACGCGATCGGGACTGCCCACGCGGAGCGACTGCAGCATCGCGGCCAGCGGCGCCGTCGCCCGCTGAAACATGATGACCTGCCGTGAGAGTTCGTAGATCCGCCGGGAAACACCGGGGTCGGCGGCGAAAAGATCGTCTTCAATCTCGTCGACGTCGTTCTCCAGCCCGGCGGCGACCGGTTCATACTCGTCGACCACCTGGTCCACGATGGCGTACAGCACAGCATCCGGACCGAGCGCCAGGAACTCCGGCTGGGATTCCATCCGGCGGCGGACCCGCGCCAGGTCCGGTGATTCAGCCCGGCGCACAGTAACGACGAAGTCCGGGCCGGTAAAGACGTGGATCTCGCCGAACTGGACCTTCTCCACGTCGTCCAGGTACCGGGCGGGCCGGAGGACGAGGAAGTTGGTGTCGCCGTAGTGTTCGAGTTTGGCGCGCTGGTGGCCGGCCAGGGCGTCCTCGACAGCCAGATGGTTCAGGTCGAACTCGTCCGCCACCGAGCGGAGTTCCGCAGCATCGGGGCGGTAGAGCCCGATCCACGCCATCCCCTGCCGCTGCCGCAGGACGAAATACGTCTCATCCAGATCCTCCGGATCAGCGGTCCGGTATCCGTCCACATACACCGCGTTATCGACGATGGTCACGGCAGTGCCTCCTCCGCTGACCCGCACGCTCCGGGCATCCCTTGGCAGTGACGCTATACCGTCCATGGCGCGCTGCCAACAGCCTGGATTCCCGCCAGCAGGCGCCACCGGCAAACAGCGCGGCTGGCTGGACCTGCCCCGAAGCCCTAAGCAGGCTTAGTATTGTGGTGACAGAAGGGGCCGCAGTGAATTTCCTCGCGGCCCGCCCGCAACCGAAAGGTACGGCCACCATGACGCAGACGCCCCGCGGATTTGATTCCCAGGACTCCCAGGATCCCTACGACGTGCCCTCCGCTCCACCGGTGACACAAGTCGCTCCCGGCGGATCGCCGGGGCAGGTTGATGCGGCTGACCGCGCCGCAGTGGGCACCGATCCGGCGGTCGGCGCCCCGGCGGACCCACTCGCCGCCGACCCACTCGCTGTCGACCGACGGCCCTCGCCGGACACCAGCACGCCGGGAAACGGCACCGGCCGCCCGGAGCCGCACAGGGTGACCCGGGCCGGAATGGTCTGGACCGCCGTCGCCGCCGCCCTGGTGGTGCTGGTCCTCCTGATCGTCTTTATCCTGCAGAACCAGGCCTACGTCCAGGTGCGGTTCTTCGGCCTTGAGGGATCCGTCCCGCTGGGTGTGGCACTCTTTATCGCCGCGGTCGGCGGCGGGATCCTGGTGGCTATTGCCGGAGCGGCACGGATCATCCAGCTCCGGTTGGCCACGCACCGGCAGCGCAAGCGCCTTGCAGGCCAAAGCTCGGGCCGCTGAGCTCATCAGGATGACAGGCGCGGACGCATGGCGAACGCCGACCTGGTTGCTGCCGTCCGTTCGGCCCTTCAGGCGGCGTCGGATCCGGTGCGGGCCGCGGCGGCGCAGCAGTTTCTGAAGTCAGAGATGCCATGGTTCGGCGTCCGGGTGCCAGCGCTCCGCAGAACCGTCAAGGATGCCGCCAGGCAGTTGCCGCCCGGTTCATTGGCCGAGCTGCAGGAGACCGCCCTCAGGATGCCGCCAGGCACGACGGCACGAGGAACGTTATGCGGCGATCGACCGGTGCGTGGCTTCGTGCAGCACCACGGTGGACGCCTGAGCCCGCTGTGGCGCAGGGAGGCGCTGCGCAAGATCAGATGACCGGCCGGGTAGTGACAGGTTCCGAGGGCTTGCTGAACAGCTGCTTCGTCTTAGGGTCGAGGAAGATCAGATAGAGGGCGAAAAGCAGGGCGATGATCGCTGCCGCGTTGCGGGCGAGCGCCAAGGCCAGGCCGAGATCGTCGGTCTGCAGGTAGGGGAAGACCTCCAACTGGTCCGAGATGGCGTAGACCATAAAGAACGAGACCATAAAGTACACCGCTTTGACCTGCCAGTCGTCCCGGATGCCGGTGACTGCGAAAAGCGGGATGAGCCAGACGACGTACCAGGACTGGATCATCGGCGCCAGGAAGACGACGGCGGCGAAGGCGAGGGTCAGGCGGCGCATCAGGCGGTCGAAGTCGCCGCGGAAGATCTGCCAGCCGACGATTCCCAGCGCCAGCAGCTTTCCGGCGTCGTAGACCCACTTGGCGATCCCCCAGCCGTCGAGGCTGAAGGCGTTGAGGATCGAGGCGACGATCAGCCCGAGCAGGCCCACTGGCGCATACCAGATCCAGATGCTGCCCGGGGCGGAGAGCCCGTTGATCCAGCCGAAACCGAAGCCGTTCACCAGGCTCATCGCGTAGAGCATGCCGAGGCTGAGCCCGGCAGTCAGCGCCCAGAAGACGAACTTGCGGGGCCAGCTGGCGTTCTTTCCTGCCCACAGGAGGCCGATGAACGGCAGGAAGACAATGGTGATGGGCTTGACGGAGATGGAGAGCACCACCAGCACCAGGCCGAGCGGTACCCGCTTGGTCGCGCAGTAGTAGAGCCCCGCCAGGGCGAGTCCGATCATCAGGGCGTCGTTGTGCACGCTGGCGATGAAGTTGGTCAGAAACAGCGGGTTGGCCGCGGTGAGCCAGAGGGCGCGGTGCGGGTTCACGCCGTGGAGTACTGCAAGTTTGGGCACGTAGATCATGCACAGGACAATGCCGACCAGGGCGGCGAGGCGGAACAGCATGATGCTCGCCTCGGGCTGCACGTTGGTGGACCAGACAACAAACTGCTCGATCCAGAGGAACAGCTGCCCGTAGGGCACAGGCGCCTCCGTCCACATCTTGTCCGCGCCCAGCTGGAAATAGTTGGACAGCGCCGAGATGCCGTTCTCGTACGGGTTGAACCCCTCCACCATCAGCCGGCCCTGGCCGATGTAGGCGTAGACGTCCCGGCTGAACAAAGGAACGGAAACCATCATGGGCAGCCCCCACGCGGTCACGGCCAGCAGCGTTGCCTTCCGCGCACCTGTGCCCCAGGTGCGTACCCGCTGCCCCAGCCGCAGCCAGGCACGGACCAGCAGCATGCCGCCGACGGCCAGGAGCACAATGCTGAGCCCGACGCCGACAGCCTCGGTACGCATCCAGATGAACAGCGGCAGGCGGCGCAGCTCGGAGACCGGCGCGAGCCAGCCGACGCCGAGGGAACCAATGGCCATAAAGACGGAGCCCACGAACCCGGCCAGGATCGGCGACCGGGCGTTGTCCACGTCCGCGGCCACCGCCTCGGTAGCGGTGCGGGATGCACCGGCGGCTGTCTTCCCCGCCGCAGGTACAGGCGCCGTCATCTCAGGATCGTCCAATCTGTTGTGGGCTGCTTTGATCCCCGCAGATGGTCCGGAAATCCGGCCATGGGGCAAGCCGCGATGACGAAGTTTTTCGACGGCCGCGTATTCGAAAGCCTAGCACCGGACCTCTCTGCGGCGGCGGAACGGTAGGCTGGGCGGGTGCCTATATCTAATGAACGCATCGTGTGGATCGACTGCGAAATGACCGGCCTGGACTCCAAGAACGACGCCCTCATCGAGGTGGCGGCGCTGGTGACGGACTCGGAGCTGAACATCCTCGGCGACGGCGTCGACGTCGTGATCAAACCGGACGACGCCGCGCTGGCCCAAATGAACGACTTCGTGCGCGACATGCACACCCGCTCCGGGCTGCTGGCGGAGCTGCCGCACGGCAAAACCATGGCCGAAGCCCAGGACCTGGTGCTGGAGTACATCAAAAAGTGGGTCCCGGATCCCAAAAAGGCCCCGCTGGGCGGCAACTCCGTGGGCACAGACCGGGTGTTCCTGGTCCGCGACATGCCGGAACTGGTGGAGCACCTGCACTACCGCGTGATCGATGTCAGCACCATCAAGGAACTCTCCCGGCGCTGGTACGCCCGGGCGTACTTCCAGTCCCCCGCCAAAATGGGCGGCCACCGCGCCCTTGGCGACATCAAGGACTCGATCGACGAGCTCCGCTACTACCGGGAGGCGGTCTTCGTCCCGGCTCCCGGGCCGGACAGCGCGACAGCGCAGCGGATCGCCAAGTCCGTCATGGCCCCCGCCGAGACCCCCGCGGACACCCCGGCAAACGCATCGGCGGAGTAATCTCCACCACGTTTGGGGAAAATTTCGGCAAATTCGCCGAAAGTGGCAAAACCACCCCCGAACAGCAGGTAAGCTATTTGTCGTTGCCTTTTCAGACGCCGGTCCGCCGGAAGGTTTGACGGGCACATGGTGGGCGTAGCTCAGTTGGCAGAGCGCCTGGTTGTGGTCCAGGAGGTCGCGGGTTCAACCCCCGTCGCTCACCCTCACCAAGGACGGCAGAATTGTCCGACCTTGCCAAAGGCCGCACCGGTTATCCGGTGCGGCCTTTGCTGTTTGCCGGGCTGCCTGCCACTTGTTATCTGTCCAGTGTTGACCGTGCACGGAAGGAACCGCGATGCAGCGCCAGCTCTTTGAAGAAGACCACGAGATGTTCCGTGAGATGGCGGCGGAGTTCAACGCCCGGGCAGTGGCCCCGCATTACAGCCAGTGGGACCAGGACCACATCATGCCCCGCTCGCTGTGGACCGCAGCCGGCGAACAGGGCCTGCTGGGCCTCGCCGTTCCCGAGGAGTTCGGCGGGCTGGGCATGTCCGACTACCGCTTTCGCGCGGTCTTGGACGAGGAATTCGCCAAGAGCAACCACCTCGCGGTCGGGCTGGCCTTCCACTTGCACGATGACATGGTCCTCCCCCACCTGCTGGCCTACGGCTCGGATGACCTGAAGTCGCGCTGGCTACCGGGCATGGTTTCCGGTGAGACCATCACGTCGGTGGCCTGGACCGAGCCCGGGGCAGGGTCGGACCTGCGGGGTATCCGGACCAAGGCCCTGCGCGACGGCGACGACTGGCTGATCACCGGCCAGAAGACCTTCATCGGCAACGGCGTCTCCGGGGACGCGTCCCTGGTCCTGGCCCGCACCGACGGCGGATCCGGCCGGGGTGGCCGCGACGCCTTCTCGCTCTTTATGGTGCGCAAGGCTGAGGGCTACACCGCGGGCCGCCAGCTGGACAAGATGGGGCTGAAAGCCTCCGACACCGCCGAACTGTTCTTCGACAACGTCCGGGTGCCGCACGGGGATCTCGTCGGTGAGGAGGGCAAGGGCCTGCAGTACGCGGCCGAACAGCTCCCTCAGGGCCGGCTGGCCATCGCCGTCGCCAGTTCCGCCGTCGCCCGCGCTATTTACGAGGCAACGGTGACCTACACCACGGACCGCAACGCCTTCGGCGAGCGCATCATCGATTTCCAGAACAGCCGCTTCGAGCTGGCGGACCTCCTCACCGAGGTCGAGGTGACCGAGGGGTACGTGGACCGGGCGGTCCAGGCGTTCAACGCCGGCGAGCTGGACGCCGCGTCTGCGGCCCGTGCCAAGCTCTGGGCCTCGGAACGGGCCAAGTCCGTCACCGACCGGTGCCTGCAGCTGCACGGCGGCTACGGCTACATCCTGGAATACCCCGTGGCGCAGGCATACCTCGCCGCCCGCCTGCTGCCCATCTTCGGCGGCACCAACGAGATCATGCGCGACGTCGTCGGCCGCACCATCGCCGACTGACCCGCGCCGCCAACCGCACCAAAGGAACCACCCGATATGACAGTCCTTCCCATCACGATCTGGGGCGAGCCCGTCCTGCACCGGCGCGCCGCCGAGGTTGAGGTCTTCGACGACGAACTCCGCACCCTGATCGCGGACATGTTCGAAACCAACGACGCCGCCAACGGTGTGGGCCTCGCCGCACCCCAGATCGGTGTGGGGAAGCGGCTCTTTGTTTACAAATACGCCAACGACGACGGCGCCCCGCCGGCCGGCGTCGTCGTCAATCCGGTGCTGACGCTCTCCAAGGTCTCAGGCGCACTGCCGGACCCGGATGAGGAAGAGGAAGGGTGCCTGTCCTTCCCCGGCGGCCACTACCCGCTCAAGCGTGCCGAGTGGGCGCGGGTGCAGGGCTTCGACGGCGACGGCAACCCGCTGGAATTTGAAGCCACCGGCTGGTTCGCGCGCGTGATCCAGCACGAATTCGATCACCTCGACGGGAAGCTGTACGTCAACCGGCTGATCGACCGCTACTCCCGCAAGGCCATGAAGCAGGCCAAGAAGAGCGGCTGGGGTGTCCCGGGCTTGACCTGGATGCCGGGCGTGGATCCCGACCCCTTCGGCCACTGACGGCGGGCCGGGGTTCCTGCCGGCGGGGTTTATCCCGGCGGCGTGGATTCCCGGCCGGCCGGCTTCTGCAGGCTTGCGGCATGGTCCGGAACGTAGCGGAAGAGGTCCCGCGGCGGCCGGGTGTAGTTCACGGCACGGGGCCTCGCCGGCAGGGTGACCGGCTCCGACCGGACCTCGACGTAGTCGATGCTTGCCAGCAGGTGCGCGATCATGTTGATCCTGGCCCGGCGCTTGTCCTCGGCTTCCACCACGAACCAGGGTGATTCGGCGGTATCAGTCTGAACGAACATGTCGTCCTTGGCCCGCGAATAGTCCTCCCAGCGCAGGATGGCCTCCCTGTCCATGGGTGAGAGCTTCCACTGCCGCAGCGGGTCTTCCAGCCGGGATTTAAAGCGCCGTTCCTGTTCGGCGTGGCTGATGGAGAACCAGTACTTGAACATCAGGATGCCGTCCTGGATCAGCAGGCGCTCGAACACAGGGCACTGGGMCATAAASCGTTTGTGYTCCGCSGGYGTGCARAAYCCCATMACSCGYTCGACGCCGGCGCGGTTGTACCAGGASCGGTCCATCAGCACKATTTCCCCSGCSGCYGGSAGGTGCTSSACGTAGCGCTGGAAATACCATTCGCCGCGCTCCCTTTCGGTGGGTGCCGGGAGCGCGACGATCCTCGCGACGCGGGGGTTCAGGTACTCGGTGACCCGTTTGATGGCGCTGCCCTTACCGGCGGCATCCCGGCCCTCGAATATCACCAGCACCCGCGCCCCGGTGCTGCGGACCCATTCCTGCAGCGCGACCAGCTCGGCCTGCAGCCGGGCGAGTTCGGCTTCGTAGACTTCCAGCGGCAGGCGGGCCGGACGCCGCGGCGCCCGTCCCGGGTGCGCGGGCGCGGTATCCGGGCCGGCCTTACCGGCGTCGGTCTTGCCGTTGCCAGTCTTGCCGTTGCTGCCTTTGGTGTGTGCCATGCATCCCGCCTCGGTCGTGACGGGTCACCGTCCCTCTCGGGCCCCGTCGCGCCCCGGGCCCCGTCGCGCCCAGTCTTGCGGAGCGACCGGGTGCCCACAAGGGGATACCGGCCCGGGGACACGCCGTCGGACTGCTCCTATGCTGGGCCCATGGAAGCCTCCACGCCGGCGCAGCCTATCCTCACTGTCACGATCAACCCGGCCCTCGATGTCAGCACCACCACCGACGTAGTCTCCAGCGGCCACAAGCTCCGGTGCGGGCCCAGCCGCCTCGACCCCGGGGGCGGCGGGGTCAACGTGGCCCGCGTGATCCAACGCCTCGGCGGCCGGCCGCTGGCGGTCTACACCGCGGGCGGGCCCACCGGCGAGGCATACCGGCGGCTGATCGAGGCGGAACGGCTGCCGTCCCTGGTGGTCCCCGTCCTGGGCAGCACCCGCCAGGACTTCACGGTCGATGAGACCTCCAGCGGGAAACAGTTCCGCTTCGTCCTGCAGGGGCCGGAGTTGAGCGAACCCGAATGGCGGCTGTGCCTGGCACTGGTGGCCGACTCGATCCAGCCGGGCGGCTACGTCGTGGCCAGCGGGAGCCTTCCACCCGGGGTGCCGCACACCTTCTACGCTGAGATATCGAGGCTGGCCCGCGAGCAGGGAGCGCGCTGTGTGGTGGATGCGTCCGGACCGGCCCTGGCCGCGGCACTGGCCGAAGGCGTATTCCTGGTCAAACCCAGCCGGCGGGAGCTCGGGCTGCACTTCGGGACGGAGCTGGAGGGCCAACAGGGCGAACTGGATGCGGCCATGGCCCTGGTGTCCGACGGCTCGTCTGGCCCAGGGCCGCGGACCGGCCGAGGCGTTCCGCTCCGCCGTTGCCGCCGGAAGCGCGACCGTCATGACCCGGGCCACGGAGCTCTGCCGCCGGGACGACGTCGAGCGGCTGGAAAGTGAACTCGCCGCCCAAGCCGTCGGCGCTTAGGTCCGAAATCCCCGCACCGCTGGCATGATGGGCGCATGGGGGAAACCAGAACATTGTCAGGTCCGGTGCGGCGCAGCTTCAAAGAGCCGTCCGGACGGTACGTCGCGCTGGCCGTGTGGGCCGGAAGCGTGCTCGCCGTCGGCTGGCTCCTGGCCGACGGGAAGAGTGGCCCGGCCGCGGCAGCAGCTCCGTGGCTGGCGGCAGCCTCATTGCTGGTCTACCTGACGCAGTGGCAGCCCCGCCTGATCATCGACGCCGGCGCGTTTGAACTGCTCAACGGCCTCCGCCGGCACCGCATCCCCTTCGCCGCCGTGGACGACGTCGAGGTCCGTTACACAGTGACCGTGAAAGCGGCCGGCAGGAAATACGTCAGCTGGGGTGCCCCAACGCCGCCCAGCGCCTTCGGCGCCGGATTCAACCAGGCCCGGGACTGGAAGGAGCGTCCCCCAGGGATGCTCCCATCCAACGAACGAATGAGCCAGTCCCCGGCCCCGGAAAGCCGGGACGCGATCGTACGTGCCTGGCACGACGCACGGCAGGCGTCCGGTATCGTTGACCCGGGGGCCGGTCACACCGGAGCGGCTTCCGCAAACGCCACCGTGATCTCGGGATGGAACGTCCCGATGCTGGTGATGGTCCTGCTGGTTGCCGCCTGGTGCGCATTCTCCGTGCTTGGCTGAGGCGGCCGGCTAAGGCAGCACTTTATACAGGTCAACCACGGTCTCCTCCGGCGGCGCCGCGAATCCGCCCTGGATGCCTGCCTGCATTGCCGGCATCAGGGTGCCGTCACGGAATTTCTCCCAGCTYTCTTKKGAATCGTGGACCGCCATGATTGTCCAGCCGCCCGCCGACTCGCCGCCGGCGTGGAAGATCTGCCCTTCGGGCAACTGGCCTTCGCCCGGGTGAACCGCGGCGATGGAGGCCTCGTACTGTTCTTTGGTCCCCCCGGGGAAAAAGTGCACAACTCCGTAAGCCATTTCCTGCTCCTCGAATCGTGGGCCGCACCTGACATTCCCAGTCGTAGACCCGCGGAGCACGGCTGTCAATGAGCTGCGGAACAGGGGTGACTCCGGTCAGCGCGGGACAATGCTTTGCTGGGCCGGACAGCCATCGAGAACCCGCTTCATCGCCTCCTTTTCGGCCGGTGACACCCACAGGGCGTAGGCAGCTTTGACCGAGATTTGCCGGGCTACGTAGTGGCAGCGGAACGCTCTGTTTGGCGGCAGCCAGGTGGCGGCATCGGAAGCGCTTTTGTCCTGATTGGCCTGGCCGTCCACCGCGATCAGGTTCAGTGGATCGTTCGCAAGATGCTGCCGCTGCTCGGGGCTCAGCAGCTGGGCGCCCTTCTGCCATGCGTCCCCGAGTGCCACGACGTGGTCGATTTGCACGGCTTTGCTGGAGGCGGCTCCGCGCTGGAATACCACCGTGCGTCCCGTGTAGGGCTCCAGGAAGGATCCCGTCCCGATCCGGCAGCGTGATCCATCGGTGAAACGGGCACCGGCCAGGTCGCGGCGCAGGATGTCATTGCGGGTATCGCAGCCGTTGCGGTCGACGTCGAGCCAGGCCTGGCCGAAAGCGGTCCTGTCGTAGTTGTCGGCGGCGGCCCGGTCCCTGACCGGGAGGGACTCCAGTACGTCCGCGGCGCGGCCGGCGGGCACTGCCGCAACGGATGCCACGGCCTTCATCCAGCCCGGTGCAAGCACGGGCGCCTCGGTGGGTCCGGCGGACCGCGGCTCGGCGAGGTCGAACTGCCCGGCGGTGAAGAACCAGGCAAGCGTTCCAAGGATGGCCAGCACGGCAGCGGCGAGCAGCGCCCAGGCCTGCCGGGACCGGCGCCGGGCCAGCCGGTAGCCGAGCCACGTGGCGGTCACCGACGGACCGCCTGTAGGTAGGGTTGCTGCACCCGCCCAGCCTAGGCAGGAGCGCCGACGTCGGCCCGGTTGTCCACAGTGTGCGGGACAAGTCGCGGGGCGGGCCCCCGCCGGTCGCGGCCGGTGGGCCGACTGCCCTTACTGCTCCTTGGTGACCCGGCGGAGGTCTTCCTCGGCGACGTTCAGCAGAGCTTCGAGTTGGTGCACCCGCGCGTCGTCGACCTCTCCCGCCTCGCGCTTGGCGCGGGCGTCGTCAAGGAGGCGCTTGGCTTCCTTGGCGTTGCCCCGCGCAATGTCGAGTGCGTGTTCCAGGGTGGTTTCGTGCTCCACAGCCGAGTTCTGTTCCATGGCTCCATTGTGGTTCCCTTTCCCGGCCGATTCCAGCGACCGGCCGGGAAAGTCACCAAAAGGAGTTATCCGACCTCGACCGGAAGGCCGGCGGCCTCAAGCGTGGCCACGGCATCCTTGGCCGGGAAC
>NZ_JBFTNO010000045.1:0-16922 GCF_056397525.1 Arthrobacter sp. 05L45_2
GACATATGTCTTGTTCTCCTCTGCCCCGTGCGACATATGTCTTGTTCTCCTCTGCCCCGTGCCCCTCGGCGGCGGTGCGTGGTCTGGTCGAATACGTTTCTGGTGATGCTGGCCGGTCCGGCGGGGCAAGCGGGGCTTGCCGCCGGGTTCAGCTGAAGTTCGGTGCCTCGGCGCCGTTGAGGATGGTGCTGACATCCACGTAGACATCRTCATCCTGGATGGTGACAGCGAAGACCGGCACGGGGTCGTAGGCCGGCAGCTGGAGCGGCTGGCCGCTGCGCAGGTCGAACTGGGAGCCGTGGCCCCAGCACTCGATCTTGCAGCCTTCCACGTCGCCCTCGGAGAGCGAGATGTCCGCGTGCGAGCAGGTGTCGCCGATGGCGTGGATCTCCCCCATCGAGTCCTTCACTACGGCTACCGGGTAGTCGTCGATCAGGATCCGCAGCGCCTGCTTGAGCTGGATCTCGCTGGCGCTGCAGACCAGCTCGCCCTTTGGCTGTTCCGTCATGTTCGCTGTCCGTGTCCCTTAGTTGTCCGTGGCCGCGAGCTCGCGCTCGACGGCGGCCGTGAGGCGTTCCTCGATGGCCGGAACCCGGATCTGCTGGATGATCTCGTTCAGGAAGCCGCGGACCACCAGACGGCGGGCCACCTTTTCCGGAATGCCGCGGGCCATCAGGTAGAACAGGTGCTCGTCGTCGAAGCGGCCCGTGGCGCTGGCGTGGCCCGCGCCGGCGATCAGGCCGGTTTCGATCTCGAGGTTCGGCACGGAGTCGGCCCGGGCACCGTCGGTGAGGACCAGGTTGCGGTTGGCCTCGTAGGTGTCGGTGCCTTCTGCTTCCTTACGGATCAGGACGTCACCCACCCAGACGGTGTGCGCGTTGCGGCCCTGCAGGGCGCCCTTGTACAAGACATTGGACTTGCAGTTGGCTACAGCGTGGTCCACAAACAGCCGCTGTTCCAGGTGCTGGCCGGCGTCGGCGAAGTACAGGCCGAACATTTCCGCTTCGGCGCCGGGGGCGGTGAAGCGGGTGGACGGGGTGACGCGGACCAGGTCGCCGCCGAGGCTGACCACGATGTGCTTGAACTTGGCATCGCGGCCGAGCTTCGCCTGCTGGGAGGAAGCGTGCACGGCGTCGTCGTTCCATTCCTGGAGCGAGATGACGGTGAGCTGCGCGCCGTCCTCAACCAGGATTTCGATGTTTTCGGAGACGACGGCGGTGCCCTGGTGGTCCAGCACCACAACGGCCTTGGAGAACTTCTCGGCGATGATGACGACGTGCTGCGCGGCGGCCTCGGAGCCCTGGCCGGTGAGGAGCACGCTGACCTCGCCCTCGGCCTGGACCTCGGCGGGCACCGTGATGACCGTGGCTTCGGTGAAGTTTTCCCAGGCGTTGGCGGCTACCCGGTCTTCGGGGATGGCTGCCGAGCCGATGCGGGCATCGTCGCGGCCGACGGTTTCGACGCGGACGCTGTCCGGACCGGTGACGGACACGGCCGGAGCGGCGCCGTTGAGGACCTCGGTGTGCAGGCCGCGGAGGCGCTTGAGCGGGGTGAACCGCCAGTCCTCCTCCGTGCCTGTCAGCGGCTTGAAGTCCGCCAGCTTGTACGAGGTCAGGCGGCCGGCGCGGGAGCTGTCCGGGATGCCGACGCCGCCGCCGTGCGAGTGGGCCTTGACGGCTTCGCCGGCCAGCGGGGACTTCGACTCGGCCACGTTCAGCGGCGAAAGGCTTTCGCCTTCCTCCGTGAAACCGTCGATGAACGGCTGGGATGAGGGGGCGCCGATGCGCGCCTTTTCAGTAGTGATGTCAGTCATTAACCGACCGATCCTTCCATCTGCAGTTCAATCAGGCGGTTCAGCTCAAGGGCGTATTCCATCGGCAGTTCACGGGCGATCGGCTCGATGAAGCCGCGCACGATCATCGCCATGGCCTCGTCCTCGCGCATGCCGCGCGACATCAGGTAGAACAGCTGCTCTTCGCTGACCCGGGAGACCGTGGCCTCGTGGCCCATAACGACGTCGTCCTCGCGGATGTCGATGTACGGGTAGGTGTCCGAGCGGCTGATGGTGTCCACCAGGAGGGCGTCGCAGCGCACCGTGTTGGCGGAGTGCTTGGCCCCTTCGCGGACCTGGACCAGGCCGCGGTAGGCGGCGCGGCCGCCGCCGCGGGCGACGGACTTGGAGATGATGGAGCTCTTCGTGTTCGGCGCGATGTGCACCATCTTGGAGCCCGTGTCCTGGTGCTGGTTTTCACCGGCGAACGCGATGGAGAGGGTCTCGCCCTTCGCACCCTCGCCCACGAGGTAGACGGCCGGGTACTTCATGGTGACCTTGGACCCGATGTTGCCGTCGATCCACTCCATGGTGGCGCCCTCTTCGCAGATGGCGCGCTTGGTGACCAGGTTGTACACGTTGGTGGACCAGTTCTGGATGGTCGTGTAGCGGACGCGGGCGCCCTTCTTCACAACGATCTCCACAACGGCGGAGTGCAGCGAGTCCGAGGTGTAGATCGGCGCCGTGCAGCCCTCGATGTAGTGGACGTAGGAGTCCTCGTCCGCGATGATCAGGGTCCGCTCGAACTGGYCCATGTTCTCGGTGTTGATGCGGAAGTAGGCCTGCAGCGGGATGTCCACGTGGACGCCCTTGGGCACGTACACAAACGAACCGCCGGACCACACCGCGGTGTTCAGCGAGGCGAACTTGTTATCACCCACGGGGATGATGGTGCCGAAGTACTCCTGGAAGATTTCCGGGTGTTCGCGCAGCGCGGTGTCGGTGTCCAGGAAGATCACGCCCTGGGCTTCGAGGTCCTCGCGGATCTGGTGGTAAACCACCTCGGACTCGTACTGGGCGGCCACGCCGGAGACCAGGCGGCTGCGCTCGGCTTCCGGGATGCCCAGCTTCTCGTAGGTGTTCCGGATGTCCTCGGGCAGGTCCTCCCAGGTGGCGGCCTGCTTCTCCGTGGAGCGCACGAAGTACTTGATGTTGTCGAAGTCGATGCCGGACAGGTCCGCGCCCCAGGTGGGCATGGGCTTGCGGTCGAAGTACTTCAGGCCCTTCAGGCGCAGGTCCAGCATCCATTCCGGCTCGTTCTTCTTGGCCGAGATGTCACGTACGACGTCCTCATCGATACCACGGCGGGCGTTGGCGCCGACGTCGTTCTTGTCGGCCCAGCCGTACTCGTAGGTTCCGATTCCGTGGAGCTCGGGATTCTTTTCCAGAATCTCAGAGATCACAGTGGATTCAGCAACCTTCTTCTCTGATAGTTGGTCCGTCATCACGGCCTTTCTTGCAGATGGTTGGATACTTCGTCCGGGTTGCCCGGGCCTGCGGGGCTGGCGGCCCCTGCGGCGGCCGGACGGCCCGTAGGTATGTGGGTGGTGCAGACGTGCCCGCCGCGGGCGAGCGTGGAAAGCCTGCGCACGTCGACGCCGACCAGCCGGGAGAACAGCTCGGTCTCGACGTCGCAAAACACGGGGAACTGCGCCGCGAGCTGCTGGATGGGGCAGTGTCCCTGGCAAAGCTGGACGCTGGAGAGTGCGGCAGGGAGCGGAGCCTTGGCCTCGATTGACTGGGCCGAGGCAACGAACCCGTCGCGGCTCAGGGCCTCGGAGAGGGCCCGGGCACGGGCCGTAATATCCGTCCCGGCCTGCTCGATCTCCGGGGCGTACCGGCGTTCCATGTCCGCGAAGCGCTCGACGGCGAATTCCCGCACCGCGTCGGACCCGGCCATATCGCTGAGCTTCTGCAGCGCCGACCCGGCAATGTCGAGGTAGTCGTTGCCCAATGTCGACTGGCCCTGCGAGCTGAGCACATACCGCCTCGCGGGCCTCCCCGCGCCCGCGCCCGCCCGCGCGGCACGCTTGACCTCGATGACGCCGTGGCGTGAAAGGTGGTCCAGGTGGCGGCGGACCGCTGCAGGGGTGAACCCGAGGAGTTCGCCCAGTTCCGCGGCGCTGATGGGGCCGTGCTCCAGAACAGCGGCGAGGACGCGGTCACGCGTGCGGTCCTCCGCATCGGAGGCATGCGTCGAGGAAGCCGGCGCTCCCCCGGCGGGCTCATGCGCCTCCGCCCGCGCGGAAGGCACGGCAGACGTTGTTGGACTCATGGAATACACAACACAATCATGTCGTAATTTAGTCCCCTGATCCAGTAAGGCATGGCTTTGCTGGGCCCGCTCGCGGTCAGGGAACGTCCTACTACATCGCGTAGAATGCTCTGGTGCGATCTCCCGAATCCCCCGCCCTGACAATCAGCGGGCTCGTCAAGGACGTTGGCCCGCTGCCCAGCCTCGACGGCAAGATGCTGCGGGTGGTCAGCGACCTCTCCCTCACGGCCGAGCGCGGCCAGGTCACGGCCCTGTTGGGAGCCAACGGGGCCGGAAAGACCACCACCATCGAATGCGCCCAGGGCCTGCAGAAACGTACCGGCGGGAGCATCAGCCTGCTGGGCCATGACCCTGACACGTCCGGCGCGGAGCTGCGTGCCCGCGTCGGCGTGATGCTCCAGGACGGGGGCCTGCCTCCGTCGGCCCGCCCCATCCCCCTGCTCCGCCACATCGCGGGCATGTACCAGGACCCATGGCCGCTGGATGAACTGATCGGCCGGCTGGGCATCGAGGCCTTCAGCCGGACCTCCGTCCGGCGGCTCTCGGGCGGCCAGAAGCAGCGGCTGGCACTCGCGGCCGCCCTTGTGGGGCGCCCGGAAGTGCTGTTCCTCGACGAGCCGAGCGCCGGCCTGGATCCGCAGTCGCGGCAGCTGGTGTTCGAACTGATCGGCGAACTGCGGGACCGCGGGATGGGCATCATCCTGACCACGCACCTGATGGACGACGCCCAGCGCCTCGCGGACTACGTCTACATCATCGACGCCGGCAGGAACGTCGCCGAGGGCACCGTTGCCCAGCTCCTGCGCCATGAACTGGCACCGGCCGGCGGGCAACACATCCGCACCCTGCACTTCGAGGCCACCCCGGGGCTCGACCTCGCCGGCGTCCTGCCGCCGGGCATCGAGGTCCGGGAAACCCGCGCCGGAAGCTACACCGCCACGGGGGCGCTGACACCGGCCGACCTCGCGGCCATCACCGCCTGGTGGGCGGAGCGCGGCATCATGCCCGCGTCCATGAGCCTGGCCGCCCGCAGCCTCGAGGACGTCTTCCTCGACATCTCCGGAAGGGACATCCGATGACCCCGGTTACCGCCCCCGCAGGCAACCCGCTGGGCAGCGGACCGGCGCCGCTCCTGCGCCGTGTCCTGCTGCAGGGCAGGTACGAGACCGTCACCATGATCCGCAACGGCGAGCAACTGATCCTCGCGATCATCCTGCCGCTCCTGGCCCTGATCGGCCTGACCGTCACTCCACTGCTCGACGGGCTCGGCGCCAGCCGGGTCAACGTCGCAGTACCGGGCATCCTGGCCCTGTGCGCCATGTCCACCGCCTTCACCGGCCAGGGCATCGCCACGGGCTTCGACCGCCGGTACGGTGTGCTCCGTTTCCTGTCCAGCACTCCCCTGGGCCGCACCGGCCTGATCCTTGGCAAAGTGCTCGCCGTCCTCGCAGTGCTGCTGCTGCAGGTACTGGTGGTGGCCGCCGTCGCACTGCCCCTGGGCTGGCGGCCGTCCGCCGTCGGCATCCTGCCAGGCATCGGCCTGCTGATCCTTGGTGCGGCGGCCTTCACGGCCCTCGGCCTCCTGGTGGCCGGCACAGTCCGGCCCGAGGCGACACTCGCGATCACCAACCTGCTCTGGATCCTGCTCGGCGCTCTGGGCGGCATCGTTATTCCGGCCGAGCGGCTCCCGGCCCTCGCCCAGGCGGTGGTCCACTTCCTGCCCTCCGGCGCGCTGGGCCAGGCGCTGAGGGATGCCTTCCTGCACGGCAGCGTCAACCTGGCCGCCGTATTTGTCCTGCTGCTCTGGACGGCGATTGCCGGCTTCGCAGCAACCCGTTGGTTCAAGTGGAATTGAGAAAACTGTGAGTACGGCTTCCCGCCCTTCCCGCATCGTGTCCCGGATTTCCTCCCGGCTGCCCGTCACCGTCGACARRACGRTCCGCCGGCTGGCCGTCCTGTCCCTGATCGGCCAGACGGTCCTGGTGGTAACCGGCGGGGCTGTCCGGCTGACGGCCTCAGGCCTGGGCTGCCCCACGTGGCCCCGCTGCACCGACGGCTCGCTCGTGAACACCCCCGAAATGGGAATCCACGGCGTCATCGAATTCGGCAACCGGCTGCTGACTTTCGCGCTGGCCGCCGTCGCCGTCATGATGCTGGTCTACCTGTGGAACCTGCGCAAGGAACGCCGGGACCTCTTCCTGCTGGCCCTCGGACTGCTCGCCAGCATCCCGGCCCAGGCCGTAATTGGCGGAATCACCGTCCTGACGGGGCTGAACCCGTGGGTGGTGGGCCTGCACTTCCTGGTCTCGATGGCACTAGTGGTCCTGGCCACCCTTCTGGTCAACCGGGCCTACGGCAGGACCGGCCGCGCCCTGGCCCGCGAGCTTCCGGCGCTCCCCGGCGCCGCGCGCCCCGTGATGGCCGCCGTCGCCCTGTTCTCGGCCGTGGCCGTATGCCTCGGTGTTGTGGTGACCGGCGCCGGACCCCACGCCGGCGACGCCACTGCCCCGCGCAACAACCTCGACTGGGACCTGTTCTCGCACATCCACGCTGTCCCCGCGTACCTCGTGACCGCCGGCGCCCTCGTCGGCGTGTTCCTCGTGGTCCGCGGCCGCATCACCGGCCCGTTCCGTGCCGCCGTGCTGATGCTCCTCGGCGTCACCGTACTCCAGGCCGTTATCGGCTTCACGCAGTACTACAACGGCATCCCGGCACTCCTGGTCGGCGCCCACATGCTCGGCGCTGCCCTGCTGATGAGCGCATCCACCAACGCGGCGGACATCGCGCGGAACAGCCCGCGGAGCTGACCCGCCTCTTCCTGCAATCCCTCACACGGGGTCACTGGCCGCCTCTCCGGCGTCGGGTGGCCCCGTGTTGCGTTGTCGGCCGGTAACCTGACTCTGTCGAGGGAGAGGGCAGTAGTGAACGCGATCATCGAGGGCATCCTGAACATCAGCCCCGCGCTGGCGTTCACGCTCGTGGCCGGTCTGGTGTTCGCGGAGGACGCCATCTTCGTGGGCTTCGTCATTCCGGGCGAGACCGCCGCGGTGCTCGGCGGCGTCATCGCGAGCCGCGGTGAGGTGCCGCTGTGGGGCATGGCGGCCGTGGTGGTTGCCGCGGCCATCGCCGGTGACACGGTGGGCTACGAAATCGGCAAGCACGTGGGGACCCGGCTGCTGGATATCCGGCTGATGAAACGGCGGCGGCGCGGCCTGGCCAAGGCGCAGGCCTTCTTGCGCCGGCGCGGCGGTTCGGCCGTCTTCCTGGGCCGCTTCGTGGCGTTCTTCCGGGCGGTGATGCCCGCCCTGGCCGGAGCCTCGCGGACGCACTACCCGCGCTTCCTGGCCTTCAACGCAGCGGGCGGGGTGGTCTGGGGTACAGGGTTCGTGCTGCTGGGCTTCTTCGCCGGGAACTCCTACGACGCCGTCGCAAAAGTGGCCGGCCGTGACATCACCGCGGTGGTGGTGACCCTCGGCGTGCTGGGGCTGATCGTCTGGCACCTGCGCCGGACGCGGCGCGCCCGGCGGGAACCGGCAGGGGATGCCGGCGGCGGGAACTAGCCGCCGACGATCGCCGATCCGATGAACGGATCGACGGCCAGCGCGATGAACAGCAGCGTGAGGTAGCTGATCGAGCCGTGGAAAACCTTCATGGCTCCCTTGTTGGACACGTCCCCGCCCTGGGCCCGGTTGTACAGCGCATGGGACTCGTACAGGAACCAGGCACCCGCGGCGACGGCGGTAACGGTGTACACCCAGCCGGCCCCGCCCACCGGGATCAGGAGCAGCGAGCAGGCCACCATCGCCCAGGCGTAAAGCACCACCTGAACGGAGACCACCTTGGCGCCGGCGATCGCGCCGAGCATCGGGACGTTGGCGTTGCGGTAGTCCTCGCCGTAGCGCATGGACAGCGGCCAGTAGTGCGGGGGCGTCCAGAGGAAGATGACCATAAAGAGGACGACGGCGGGCCACTCGACGGTGTTGGTCACCGCGGCCCAGGCGATCAGTACGGGGAAGCAGCCGGCGGCGCCGCCCCAGACGATGTTCTGCGCGGTCCGGCGCTTGAGGATCATCGTGTAGATGACCACGTAGAAGACGATGGCGCCCAGGCCCAGCCAGGCGGACAGCGGGTTGGCGCCGAACCAGAGGATGACGATCGCGGCCGCGCCGAGGAGCCAGGAGAAGACCAGCGCTTCGCGCGGGGTCACTTCACCGGTGACCAGGGGCCGGTTCTCGGTCCGGTGCATCAGCTTGTCGATGTCCCGGTCGATATAGCAGTTGAACGCCCCCGCACTGCCGGCAGCGAAAGCCCCACCGACCAGGGTTGCCAGGATCAGGCCCAGCGACGGGAATCCGCGTTCAGCGTAAATCATGGTGGGCAGCGTACTGACCAACAGGAGTTCGATCACCCGCGGTTTTGTGAGCGCCAGGTAGGCCTTGGCTTTACGGCCGAAGCCGATGCGGCCGGGGGCCCGGGAAGCGTTCAGTGGCGTATCAGTTGTGCTCACGGTGGCAGTCACTCTGTTCTGTCTGGCTGTTCAGTCCGGCTGGTCATCGCAGTGCGTCCTGGATCCGGCGCACGGCATTCGGAGGGGGTCCACGCGCGGCGCACAGGCATGTCCTCGCCCCCGTTGGTAGCCACCACCCATCATACCGTGGCGGCACGAGCCGCCGGCCCTGCCGCGGGCGGCCATAATTCGGGCATGTTAACGCGGGTTCACCGCCCCGGTATTCCACGGTGATTCATATAAGCCGGAAAGCGGTCCAATTCGTGAGATGTACGCCGCTGGGCCGGTGGAATGGGGATAAGCTGTCACACAGATCAGCATGCTCGGCTGCCCGCCCTTTCGGGGCGTTAGGGCCGCCGCGGATGCGACTGAATGATAGATCAACGTTTCGATGGTGAACGGCTGGTACGAACCGCAGCGGGCACCGACCTGTGCTCCAGCGGGAAATCCTTCCCAAAGCGAAGAACCGTACCACCGGCCGTCAGCACAGAGAGGGGCCCGGTTTACGTGCCACATTTGGAAGAGCAAGAACTGTCATGGACCGACATCGACGCCCGAGCCGTGGACACTGTCCGGGTGCTGGCGGCGGATGCGGTGGAGAAGGTCGGGAACGGCCACCCTGGCACGGCCATGAGCCTGGCCCCGGCGGCGTACCTGCTTTTCCAGAAACTGATGCGGCACGATCCGGCGGATCCGGAGTGGCTGGGCCGTGACCGGTTCGTCCTCTCCCCCGGGCAYACCTCCCTGACGCTGTATATCCAGCTGTTCCTCTCCGGCTACGGCCTGGAGCTGAAGGACCTCGAGGCGCTGCGGACCKGGGGGTCGCTGACCCCCGGGCACCCGGAGTACAAGCACACCGCCGGGGTGGAGATCACCACCGGCCCGCTCGGGCAGGGCCTGGCCTCCGCGGTCGGGTTCGCCTACTCGCAGCGGCGGATGCGCGGGCTGTTCGACGCCGAGGCGCCCGCCGGGCAGTCCCCGTTCGACCACACCGTCTGGGTCATCGCCTCCGACGGGGACCTGCAGGAAGGCGTGACGTCCGAGGCGTCCTCTCTCGCCGGGCACCAGGAACTGGGCAACCTCGTGGTGATCTACGACGAGAACCACATCTCCATCGAGGACGACACGGACGTGGCGTTCACCGAGGACGTCCTGGCCCGCTACAAGGCCTACGGCTGGCACACCCAGCGGGTCGACTGGACCCGGACGGGTGAATACAAGGAAGACATCGCCGAACTCCACGCGGCCCTGCTCGCGGCGAAGGCCGAGACGGACAAGCCCTCGATCATTTCGCTGCGGACCATCATCGGCTGGCCCGCACCGAAGAAGCAGAACACCGGCAAGATCCACGGCTCGGCCCTCGGCGCGGAGGAAGTCGCCGGCCTGAAGACGGTCCTCGGGTTCGACCCGGAGAAATCGTTCCAGGTCGAGGAGGACGTCCTCGCCCACACCCGGGGGGCCCGGGACCGCGGCGCCGCCGAGCGCAAGATCTGGCAGGAAGGCTTCGACGCCTGGCAGGCCGCCTACCCGGAGTCCGCTGCCCTGCTCGAACGCATCGAGTCCCGCACCCTGCCCGAGGGCTTCGACGCGGCGCTGCCGGTGTTCGAGGCCGGGAAGGACGTCTCCACCCGGGCCGCGTCCGGGAAGGTGCTGAACGCGATCGGACCGGTCATGCCCGAACTCTGGGGCGGCTCGGCCGACCTCGCCGAGTCGAACAACACCACCATCGAGGGCTCGCCCTCGTTCATTCCCGCGTCCCGGCAGACCGAGGCGTGGAAGGGCAACCCCTACGGCCGGGTCCTGCACTTCGGGATCCGCGAACACGCCGCCGCCTCGATCGTGAACGGCATCACCCTGGCCGGCCCCACCCGGGCGTTCTCCGGCACGTTCCTGATCTTCTCGGACTACCAGCGCCCCGCGATCCGGCTCGGCGCCCTCATGGGGGTCCCGTCGCTCTACGTCTGGACCCACGACTCGATCGGCCTCGGCGAGGACGGCCCCACCCACCAGCCGGTCGAACAGCTCGCCGCGCTCCGCGCGATCCCGGGCCTGGACGTCGTCCGGCCAGGTGACGCGAACGAGGTTGCCGCGGCCTGGAAGACCATGCTCGAAAACCACGCCCACCCCGCCGGGATCGTCCTGACCCGGCAGAACATCCCCACCTACGCCCGCGGGACCGGCGAGGCCGACGGCGACACGTTCGCCTCCACCGCCGGAGTCGCACGCGGAGGCTATGTCCTGGCCGAAGCCTCCACCCAGGGCCGGTCCGTGACACCCCAGGTCATCCTGATCGGCACCGGCTCCGAGGTCCAGCTCGCCGTCAACGCCCGCGAAGCCCTGCAGGCCGAAGGGATCCCCACCCGGGTCGTGTCCATGCCCTGCGTCGAATGGTTCCACCGCCAGGACCAGGCCTACCGCGACGTCGTGCTGCCCCCCGCTGTGAAGGCACGCGTCTCCGTGGAAGCCGGACTGGCCCTGGGCTGGCGCGAGTTTGTCGGCGACGCCGGCCGCTCCATCAGCCTCGAACACTTCGGCGCGTCCGCGGACTACAAACGCCTCTTCCAGGAATTCGGCATCACCACCGAAGCCCTCACCACCGCAGCCAAAGAATCCCTCCACGGACTCAACGCCTAAACCCCAACTTCACGCTTTCCGGGCCGCCGCCCCACTGACGGCGGCGGCCCCAGACTTCAGGAGTTACACATGAACACCACCCCCACCCAGCAGCTCTCCGATGCCGGCGTCTCCATCTGGCTCGATGACCTCTCCCGCGGCCGCCTGGCTACCAGCACCCTGCGCAAGCTGATCGAAGAGAAGAACGTCGTTGGGGTCACCACCAACCCCAGCATCTTCCACGCAGCCATCACCGCCGGCACCGATTACGACGCCACCATCAGCGAACTGGCCGCGGCGGGCGCCAGCGTTGAAGAGACCGTCTTCTCGATCACCACCACCGACGTCGCGGACGCCTGCGACCTCTTCGCACCGGTTGCCGCGGCAACGCAGGGCGTGGATGGCCGCGTCTCCATCGAGGTGGACCCCCGCCTGGCGTGGGACACCGCAGGGACCATTACCGAGGCCAAGAAACTCCACGGCCAGGTCAACAAGGACAACGTCCTGATCAAGATCCCCGCCACGGTCGAGGGCCTTGAGGCGATCACCGCCACGCTGGCCAGCGGCATCAGCGTTAACGTGACCCTGATCTTCTCGCTCGAACGCTACCGCGCAGTGATCAACGCGTTCCAGAGTGGACTGGAGCAGGCGAAGGAAAACGGCCACGACCTCTCCAAGATCCACTCGGTGGCATCCTTCTTCGTTTCCCGCGTTGACTCGGAAATCGACAAGCGCCTCGACGCCATCGGCACCGACGAAGCCCGGGCCCTCAAGGGCAAGGCCGGCCTGGCCAACGCCCGGCTGGCCTACCAGGTCTACGAGGAACTCTTCTCCACCGAACGCTGGGCCCTGCTCGCCGAGGCCGGTGCCCGCCCGCAGCGTCCGCTGTGGGCCTCCACCGGCGTCAAGGATCCGGCGTACCCGGACACCCTGTACGTAACGGAACTGGTCGCCCCCGGCGTGGTCAACACGATGCCCGAGAAGACCCTCGACGCCACCTACGACCACGGAGCCATCACCGGCGACACCGTGACCCGCGGTTACAACGACGCCAACGCCACCCTGAACTCCCTCGACGCGCTCGGCATCTCCTACAACGAGGTGGTGGCCCTGCTCGAGACCGAGGGCCTGGACAAGTTTGTGGCAAGCTGGAAGGAACTGCTGGCCGACGTCGAGGGCGCCCTCGCCGCTGCACGGAAGGACGCATAGCCTCCTATGACCACTCTCAGCTACGACGCCACGGGCGCTGCCCGCCAGGCCCACGAACAGCACCTGCCCGCCCTGCTTGAGGACCGGGTCGCCACCCGGATCTTCGCCAAGGACGCCACCCTGTGGGGTCCGGACGCCGAGTCCGAGGCCGCGGTCCGGCTGGGCTGGGTGGAGGCCGCTTCGGTCTCCCAGCCGCTCGTCGCGGACATCCTCGCCCTGCGTGATGCGTTCCGCGCCGAGGGCGTGAGCCGGATTGTCCTGTGTGGCATGGGCGGTTCCTCCCTGGCCCCCGAGGTCATTGCCGGAACCGCCGGCGTCGAGCTGACGGTCCTGGACAGCACCGACCCCGAGCAGGTCGCTGCCGCCCTCGCCRACCGCCTGGCCGAAACCGCCATCGTGGTGTCCTCGAAGTCAGGCTCCACCCTGGAAACGGACTCGCAGCGGCGCGTCTTCGAGCACGCCTTCACCGAGGCAGGACTCGACGCGAAGAGCCGCATCGTCATTGTCACCGATCCCGGTTCCCCCCTGGACAAGGCCTCCCGCGAGGCCGGCTACCGCGCCGTGTTCAACGCCGACCCCAACGTGGGTGGCCGCTACTCGGCGCTCACCGCTTTCGGCCTGGTGCCGTGCGGGCTGGCCGGTGTCGACATCCAGGCGTTCCTTGACGAGGCCGAAGAAACGGCGGAGATCCTGAACGATGACAGCGCGGAGAACATCGGCCTGGCCCTTGGCGCCGCACTGGGCGGCACCAACCCGCTGCGCGACAAGGTGGTCATCGCCGAGGACGGCTCCGGGATTGCCGGATTCGCTGACTGGGCCGAACAGCTGATCGCCGAATCCACTGGCAAGCTCGGCACCGGCGTCTTGCCGGTAGTCGCCGGCCCTAACGCCCCCGAGGTTACCGGCGGCGCCGCTGACGTCCTGGCCATCCGGCTGGTGGCCGCGGACGCCGACGTCGAACTCGGCGCCAACGAGGCGGCCATTGCCGGCGGCCTGGCCGCGCAGATGATGACGTGGGAGTTCGCCACGGCCGTCGCTGGCCGTCTGCTCGGCATCAACCCCTTCGACCAGCCCGACGTCGAGGCCGCCAAGGTGGCCGCCCGCGGGCTGCTGGACGCCCAGCCGGAGCCCACGCCCGCCAACTTCACCGACGGAACCATCGAGGTCCGCGGCGGCGACTGGCTGGGCGGCGCCGGGACGGCGGCGGACGCCGTCAAGGCCCTCCTGGGCCAGCTTGGCGCGGACGGCTACCTGAGCGTCCAGGCCTACTTTGACCGGCTCAGCTACGCCCCCCTCGAAGGCATCCGGGACGAGCTCGCCGCCGTAAGCGGCCGTCCCGTCACCTTCGGCTGGGGCCCGCGCTTCCTGCACTCCACCGGCCAGTTCCACAAGGGCGGACCGGCGATCGGGGTCTTCCTGCAGGTCACCGCGGCCGCGGCGACGGACCTTCCCATCCCGGACCGGCCGTTCACGTTTGGTGAACTGATCACGGCCCAGGCGGCAGGCGACGCGCAGGTCCTCAGCGAACACGGCCGGCCCGTCCTGCGGCTCCACCTCACGGACCGTGCTGCCGGCGTCCGCCAACTGCAGCAGCTCATCTCGTCGCTGGCCGGCACGTCATCGGCCGCCCGTCCGGCGTCATCCACCGAAAGCTAAGGCACTTCAGCAACCATGCCACTCTCGCAAAACGGCGGCGCTAAGTCCGCGGGCCGGGGGCGTAATCCGCTCCGGGACCCGCGGGACCGCCGACTGAACCGCATCGCCGGCCCGTCCTCCCTGGTGCTTTTCGGCGTCACCGGTGACCTCGCCCGCAAGAAACTCATGCCGGCCGTCTACGACCTCGCCAACCGCGGGCTGCTTCCGCCCAGCTTCGCGCTGGTCGGCTTCGCCCGCCGGCAGTGGGACAACGAGGACTTCGCCGCGGAGGTGAAGGAATCGGTCAAGAACTACGCACGCACGCCGTTCGACGAGACGGTGTGGAAGCAGCTCTCCGAGGGCATCCGGTTCGTGGAGGGCGAGTTCGACGACGACGACGCTTTCGAGCGCCTCAGCGAGACAATCGACGAACTCGACGAACAGCGCGGCACGCGGGGCAACCACGCGTTCTACCTGTCCATCCCGCCGAAGGCCTTTGAACTGGTCTGCCGCCAGCTCTCCAAGCATGGGCTGGCCCAGGCCGAGGGCGACAAGTGGCGCCGCGTGGTGATCGAGAAGCCTTTCGGGCATGACCTCGAGTCCGCGCGCCAACTCAATGACATCGTCGAATCGGTCTTCCCGCCGGACGCCGTTTTCCGGATCGACCACTACCTTGGCAAGGAGACGGTCCAGAACATCCTGGCCCTGCGCTTCGCCAACCAGCTGTTCGAACCCCTGTGGAACGCCAACTACGTGGACCACGTCCAGATCACCATGGCGGAGGACATCGGCACGGGCGGCCGCGCAGGCTACTACGACGGCGTGGGCGCGGCCCGCGACGTCATCCAGAACCACCTGCTGCAGCTCCTGGCCCTGACGGCCATGGAGGAACCAATCTCCTTCAACGCTGATGACCTCCGGGCCGAGAAGGAAAAGGTCCTGGCTGCGGTGCGGCTGCCCGAAGACCTGTCCTCGCACTCGGCCCGCGGGCAGTTCACCGGCGGCTGGCAGGGCGGCGAGGAGGTTCTTGGCTACCTCGAGGAGGAGGGCATTCCCGCCGACTCCAAAACCGAGACGTTCGCCGCGATCCGGGTGGACATCAACACCCGGCGCTGGAGCGGCGTGCCGTTCTACCTTCGGGCCGGTAAGCGGCTCGGCCGCAGGGTCACGGAAATCGCCGTCGTTTTCAAGCGCGCCCCCAACCTGCTCTTCCGCGACCACGGCGAGGACGACTTCGGCCAGAACGCCGTCGTGATCCGGGTCCAGCCCGACGAAGGCGCCACCATCCGCTTCGGTTCCAAGGTGCCGGGCACGCAGATGGAAGTCCGCGACGTCACGATGGACTTCGGCTACGGCCATTCGTTCACCGAATCCAGCCCCGAGGCCTACGAGCGGCTCATCCTGGACGTCCTGCTCGGCGAACCGCCCCTGTTCCCCCGGCATCAGGAAGTCGAACTGTCCTGGAAGATCCTTGACCCGTTCGAGGATTACTGGGCCGGGCTCAAGGAACAGCCCGAGCCGTACGCCCCGGGAAGCTGGGGTCCCGGCTCCGCCGATGAACTGCTCGCCCGCGACGGACGGACCTGGAGAAGGCCATGATCGTAGATCTCCCCGACACAACAACCTCCAAGATCTCCAAAAAGATCATGGCCCTGCGCGAACAGGGCGGCGTGATCGCCCTGGGCCGCGTCCTCACCCTGGTGGTGGTGACCAAGTCCGGGCTCGAAGAGGAAGCCATCGAGGCCGCCAACGAGGCCAGCCGGGAGCACCCCTGCCGGATCATCGTCCTGGCCGACGCCGGCGCCGAGGCACCTACCCGGCTGGACGCCCAGATCCGCGTGGGCGGCGACGCCGGCGCGTCCGAGGTAATCCTGCTCCGCGGCTACGGCGAACTCGCGGAGGAGAGCGAATCCCTGGTGGCCGCCCTCCTGCTCCCGGATGCACCGATCGTGGCCTGGTGGCCGCACGGCGCCCCGCGGAATGCCTGCGAAACCTCCATCGGCCGGATCGCGCACCGCCGGATCACCGACTCGGCCAACGAATCCGATCCCCTCGCGGCGCTGGACAACCTCCGGAGCACCTACAAGGCCGGCGACACCGACCTCGCCTGGACCCGCCTGACCAACTGGCGGATCCAGCTGGCCGCAGTCCTGGACCAGGTGGATGCCTCTCCGGTCACCGCGGTGGCCGTCGAAGGCGCCTCCGACTCCCCCAGCACCATGCTGCTGGCGGCGTGGCTGACGCTCGCGCTGGACGCTCCGGTGACCATCGTGGCGGACCCGGCCGGCACCGGCATCCGGCGGGTGCGGCTGACCCGCACCGGCGGCGATGTGCAGCTGTACCGTCCCGGCCTGACCGTGGCCGAACTGACCCAGCCGGGCCAGCCAGCGCAACGGATCTCGCTCCCCCGCCGCAGCCTGAAAGACTGCCTGGCCGAGGAGCTGCGGCGTCTGGACCCCGACGAAGTCTTCGGCGAAGTGATTACTATTGGACTGCCCCGTACCAACCTAAGGAGTGTCCGTCCCAGTGAGCGCTGACCCGAGAGTAAGCATCCATCCAGACTCGGCTGTCCTGATGGCGGCCATCGCGGCGCGCCTGATCACCAAGCTTGTGGACATCCAGGACAAGCACGGCGAGGCAACGGTGGTGCTTACCGGAGGAACAATGGGCATCGGCTCCCTCAAGGCAGTCGCCGAGTCACCGGCCGCCCGTGCGGTGGACTGGGCCAAGGTGAACTTCTGGTGGGGGGATGAGCGGTTCGTCGGCACCGACGACGCYGACCGCAACGCCCGCCAGGCCCAGGAGGCGCTGCTCTCCCATATCGACGTCGACCCTGCCCGCATCCACATCCC
>NZ_JBFTNO010000046.1:0-16693 GCF_056397525.1 Arthrobacter sp. 05L45_2
TCGTCAATCGTCAAGCGGATCCGCGCTGTGGAGGACACCTACCGGGGGATCTCCCGGGAGCTAAAGCTGGAGGACTGGATGGAGCGGCCCAAGCTGGTCAAGTACGTCGATAACGTCGCCCGGCTCACGGCCACCCTGCAGTAGCAGTACCCGTTCCCCGGCTAGGCCGCCGGGAAGTCCGCGCCGAGGGCCGAAAGCACCCCGAAGGCCTTGGTCCGGATCTCCTCATATTCCTCTTCGGGGGAGGAATCGGCCGTGATGGCCCCGCCAATGCCGAGGCTCAACGTGCTGCCGGACCCGCCGCCGTCGGCCACCACCAGCGTCCGGATCGCGACCGCAAGGTCGGTGGCACCGCTGAGCGAGAAGTAGCCGACCGCGCCGGAGTAGACGCCCCGGGGGGTGGCTTCGAGCCGGTCCAGGATGGCCATGGTGCTGACCTTGGGCGCGCCCGTCATGGAGCCCGCCGGGAAGCAGGCCGCCACGGCCTCGGCCCGCGGCATGCCGGCCCGCAGCTGCGCGTCGATGGTGCTGACCATCTGGTGGACCGTGGCGTAGGTTTCGATCGCGCACAGCCGGCTGACAGTGACAGAACCGGGGACCGCAAAATGGCTGAGGTCGTTCCGGAGCAGGTCCACGATCATGATGTTCTCGGCCCGGTCCTTCGGCGAGGCTTCGAGTTCGCGCCGCAGGGTCTCGTCCCGTCCCGGATCGGCGTCCCGGCGGCGGGTGCCTTTGATTGGTTCGGCGCGCATCGCCCCGCCGGCCGCGACCCGCAGAAAGCGTTCGGGCGAGGTGCTGGCCACGGTCACGCCGGCGAACCGGAGGTAGCTCGCGAACGGGGCCGGGTTGCGCCGGCGCAGCTCCAGGTAGGCTGCCCAGGCATCAAATCCGGCCGGTGCGGCGGCTGTCAGCGCCGTCGTCAGGCACACCTCGTAGGTGTTGCCTTCGGCGATCTGGTGCTGGGCCGCGGCGATTTTGTCCTTGTAGGCGGCTTCACGGTTCCTGGCATGGAAGGCGGGGGCGTGGACGGCATGGGTGCCGGGGTCGGGGGCGCCGACGTCAGAGGCGCCGGGGTCCTGCCCGGTATCCTGTGCGGCGGCCGCGCCCGACGCCGTGACGGCGGTCCGTGTCGCGGCCAGCCAGTCCCCGGCGTCTGGGGTGTCGAGGGCCAGCAGCCACACCGTGCGTTCCCGGTGGTCCAGGACGACGGCGCAGCCGGCGAAGATCAGGCAGGCATCCGGGGTGGGGGAGGCGACGTCGCTGCCGCCGGTCTCGCGCTTGAGTTCGTAGCCGAGGTAGCCGAGCCAGCCGAGGGTGAACTCGCAGGGGTAGCCTTCCGGGGCCCGCAGCGCGCGGCGGCCCCAGACCCCGTCGAGCCACCGGAAGAACCCGCCTTCGGTGTGGACGGTGGTACTCCCAACGCTCACCCGGGTCCGGCCGGAACTGTGCCGGACCGACTGGCCGTAACTGCCGCCGTCGTCCGCCAGGATGCTGAAGCGGTTGCGTTCGCCGGCTCCGGGGAGCGAGGAGTCCAGCCAGACCGCGTTCGGGGATTTGCCGTAGAGCTTGGTGAACAGCAGGGCGGCGTCCGGCGTCGCCTCGATCCGCTCGGCCCGGAGCTGCAGCCCGCGGCGGGTGGACAATTCGGGCACCAGCACCCCCGCCAGGGAGGGCAGGTACTGCAGGGCCTGGAGCACCTCGGCCGGAGCTGCGCCGTCGGCGCGGTTGAGCACATGCACGTCGGCACGGGCGGGGACATCGTCCAGTGCCAGCCACTGGTCTTCCTGGCCGGCCCACTGATCCCAGTACGGCTCATAGGTCGCACCGTCCCGGGCCAGGGCGCGGGTACGCCGTTCCCCGTCGGGGGAGTCGGCCCAGATGACGGCGTCGAGGAACGGGGCGGCGCCCGCGGACGCGGCACCCACCCCCTCGACCAGAACGATCTCGGCAGGCTGGGTGAGGCGGGTCTCGCCGTCGTAGTGCCGGTCCCAGTCCCAGCTGACCCAGCGGGCGGTTTCACCGCGGCGCAGCGGGGTGAGCACGGTGGCGATGTAGCGGTCGACGCCGGCGGACAGGCCGTTCCAGCCGGGGTAGATGTCCTCGAGGTGGAAGAGGGAAACCTTGTGATGCTCGCGGAGGCGCGCAGCGAGCTCGATGGCCAACGTGGTTTTTCCTGCGCCGGAGCGCCCGTCGATGGCGATGATGACGGGTGCTTGGCTCATGAAATAGAGCGTACCCGCTGCCCTGCGTCCTGCCGGGCGGCCTGGACATGGGCCAGGATGCCGGGGACCGCGGCCCGGATCAGGTCCCAGGTGGTGTCGAAATCGGTGTGTCCGCCGTACCAGGGGTCCTCGATGCCCTGGTCCAACGGGTCTTTCCCGGCCGCGGCGGGGTCGAAACTGCGCAGCATCCGAATCTTCGCCAGCGCCGCCTGGTCCGGGGCCGCCTGCCGGAGCCAGCCGTAGTGGTCCACATCCAGGGCCAGGATCAGGTCCCGGGACTGGAACCATTCGTTGCGCCACTCGCGTGCTATGTGCTGCTCGGAGGCGATGTTGTTCGCCGCGAGTTTCCGCGCGGCCCTCGGGTCGATCGGGCGGCCCGCCTCATACGCCGTGATCCCGGCCGAATCGACGTCGACCCCGGTGAGCTGCGCCGCGGCCGCAGCCTCTGCGAGCATCAGTTCGGCCATCGGGGACCGGCAGATGTTTCCGGTGCAGACCGTGATGATCCGGTACTGGCTCGACATTGAGGTCATGACTAAGCATGGCGGATCCGGAGGCGTCTTGGCTAGCCGGGGCGTCCGGTGGTATTACAAGTCTTGTCACATGGATTCTCGGGCTTGTCAGCGTGCGAGGGGGGTGATTTCGGCCCGGGCCGCCGGGCTCCCGCGGGCCGTTCGGCTCTGGACTGCCGACGGCGCCGGCCGCAGACTGAAGCCATGACGGATCCGGAGCCGGTGGCCCTTCCGCCGGCCGCCTTCGGAGGCGCCGACGGGGATGCGCCCTACGGGTCAGGTGATGACCCGGAGCCGGCGCCGGCCCCGGGCGGGGAACCGCAACCCGAGCCTCCCGCCGCCGGAGCGCCGCCCGCGAATACTCCCCACGGCCGGGCGGGCCGGTTTTCGCTCGGCGTCCTGCAGCTGCTGGGTGTGGTCCTGGTCGCCGCGCTGGCGGGCGCAGGTTCGGCGCTGCTGGTGGCGCGGTCCAGCGGCTGGGGTACCCAAACGGTAGTCAGGCAGTACGTCGCGCCCGGCGGCGGCGTGTCAGACCACCCCGCAGACATCAAGGGGCTGCTGGCGGCGTCGCTGCCCGCCGTCGTCGCCGTGAAAGCCGGCGCCACCCAGGCCAATCCGTTCCTGGACCCCGGCGGGGGCAGCCGGCTGACCTCGGAAGGAACCGGCGTGGTGATCAGCGCCGCGGGGGAGATCCTGACGAATGCCCACGTGGTCAACGGGGCCTCGACCCTGACGGTGACCTTCCATGACGCCACCAGTCACACCGCCCGGATCGTCAGCGTGGACAGTGACCACGACCTCGCCCTGCTGCAGGTTGCCGGCGCGGCGGAGCTGCCCATGCTGGAACTTGGCGACTCCGCGTCCGTGGCGCCGGGCGACGCGGTGGTCGCCATCGGCTACGCCCTCGGGCTGGCGGGCGGGCCCAGCGTGACCACGGGGATCATTTCGGCCACCGGCCGGAGCACCACAGCCGAGTCGGGCTTCGGGCGGAATTCGCGGCTGGCCAACTTGCTGCAGACCGACGCGTCGATCAGTTCCGGGGACTCGGGCGGCCCCCTCCTCGACGCCGGCGGCCGGGTGATCGGCATCAACACCATGGTGGCCATGTCCACCTCACAGACCGCCGCGAACGGGATCGGCTTCGCGATCTCTTCCGACACGGTTAAATCTCTGCTCCCGGCTCTGCGGGCGGGCGGCTAGCAGGGCCCGTCGGGCGCGCTAGTGGATGAGGGCCAGCAGGACGCCGACGGCGACGAACAGGACGCCGAAGGTCCGGTTGAGGATCCGCTGCCCGCGGGCATCGTGGGTGAAGCGCTGGAACGTCGTTGCGGCCGCGGCGAAGAAGAACCACATGACCAGGATGTCGATGACGATCACGGTGCCGGATAGCACCAGGTACTGCGGCACGAGCGGCTGGTCCGGGCGGATGAACTGCGGCATAAAGGCGAGGAAGAAAACGATCGCCTTCGGGTTGAGCAGGTTCACCCACAGCCCGCGGCGGAACATGGACAGCGCCGGTTCGTTGCGCAGCGCCGCGGCCTTTTCCTGGTCCAGGTCCGGTTTGTGCCGGAACTGCTGGATGCCCAGGTAGACGAGGTAGGCGGCCCCGGCGTAGCGGATGATGTTGAACGCCACCGGCGAGCTCGCCACCAGCACACCGACGCCGAGGGCAACGATCAGGATGTGCACCACCAGCGCGGCCTGCTGGCCGAGGATGCCCCAGATGGACCGGCGGAAGCCAGAGTTCAGGGAGTTGCTCATGGTGTTGATGGCACCCGCGCCGGGAGTAAAACTGATCAGGACGCCGGCGCCGGCCAGCGCCAGCCATAGGGAGAGTTGCACCTGAAAAGTTTACGGTTCCGGCCCGGCCCACTCCGCATGATGACGCGTCCGGGCCGGCGGTCAGTCCTTGCGGAGGGCGTAGTCCAGGATCATGTTGCCCTTGCTGGTCTGCTGGGAGGACTGCAGTTCGAGCCGGGTCAAAGGATCGCCGTCGTTGAACAGCCGCCGCCCGCTGCCGGCGACCACGGGGTGGACGATCAGCATAAGGCTGTCCAGCAGGCCGGCGAACAGCAGCTGGCGGACCAGCGAGATGCTGCTGAAGACGCCGATGTCGCCGCCGTCGCCCCTCTTCAGGTCCGCGACGAAGTCTTCCAGCGGGCCTTCGATCAGCCGGGAGTTCTTCCACTCCAGGTCACCCGTCAGCGTCCGGGACGCCACGAATTTCGGCAGCGGGTTGATGAACCCGCCGAAATCGGCGTCGGCTTCGGCGTTGGGCCAGTATTCCGCCCACTGCTGGTAGCCCACGCGGCCCAGGAGCCCGGTATCGATCCGGCCCATCATCTCGCCCATCCCCGCACCCAGCTCCTCGTCGAAGCTGTCGAACTGCCACAGGAACGGGTCCTCCACCACGCCGTCCACGGAGCTGAACAGGCCGGCCGTCACTTTGCGCATGCTTTTTCCTTATCGATAGGGGCTTTGAGTGCACCCTAGCGCCAGATCGGGCAGCAGGGAATGGCTTGGCGGCTGCCACTGCGGCTACGGCGTCCGGCTCAGGCGCGGGCGATGATCTCGCCGTTGGGGATCAGGAACCAGCCGTCGTCAGTGGAGCCCCAGCGGTGCCAGCCCGCGGAGATCCGGGCCAGGTCCGCGGCGGTGGCGAAGCCGTACTCGGGCGCCTGCTCGGCAAAAGCCGAATGAAGCACCCGTTCACCCCAGACCCGTGCCTGCCACCGCCGCTGCTGGCCCGTGGCGTAAAGCCAGTTGCTGCTGGTGGGTGCGACGTCGGTGAACCCGGCGGCCTGCGCCCAGGACACCAGGCGCCGGCCGGCATCGGGCTCGGCGCCGTTCCGGCGGGCGATGTTCTGGTACAGCTCCATCCACTCGTCCAGCTCCGGGAGTGCCGGGTACCAGCTCATTCCGTGGAAGTCGGCGTCGCGGGCGGCCACGATCCCGCCCGCCTTCGCGACCCGGCGCATCTCCCGGAGGGCAGCGATCGGATCGGTGAGGTGCTGGAGGACCTGGTGCGCATGGACGACGTCGAACGTCTCCGCCGGGAAATCAAGCCGGTAGAGGTCCCCGGCAACGAAGCTCACGTTCGGCACCCCGCGCTCCCCGGCCAGGGCGGCAGCATGGGCGATGACCTCCGGGGAGCGGTCCAGTCCGGTGACCTCGCCGGGGGCGACGAGCACGGCGAAGTCGCAGGTGATGCTGCCCGGCCCGCAGCCGACGTCGAGCACTGACACCCCGGGTGCGAGGTAGGGGAGGACGAAGGCCGCGGAGTTCTCCGCGGTCCGGGCCGCATGGGCACGGACCACCGACTCGTGGTGGCCGTGGGTGTAGACGTCGTCGGGCTGCTGGGCGCTCATAAGGGAACGCTACGCCTGCCGCGGCCGGGACGGACCGAACCGGCAGGTACTTGTTGCGGTTCAGTCCCGGCTGGGCGGTGCCTGCGGCGGGCCGGCCGGGGGAGCGGCGGCTTCTTGCCCGGCTTTGACCGTGGCGTCGATCATTGCGGTGATGAATCGGGTGGCGGTCTCCAGTTCAGCCGGTGTGAACCCGGCCATGGCCGCCCCCATATGCCGGGCGAGCGGAAGGAACATGGCGCCGCCGTCGCGGTAGGCTTTCGGCGTCATCCGGAGCTGCACCTGCCGGCGGTCAGGGCCCTGCCGTTCCCTCATCACGTGCCCGGACTTGTCCAGCCGGTCGATCAGCGCCGTGGTGGCCGGGGAGCTGAGGTGGAGTTCCCTGCGCAGCACGCCCGGTGTGACCACCTGGTTCTTCGCGGTGTGTTCCATGATGACGGCAAGGGCGTTCAGGTCCGTACGGTGCATGTCATTCCGGCTGCCCGCCGCGTCAGCGTACCGGTTGGCCTCAAGGCTGAAGTCCTGAAGCAGCCGGACCAGCGGCGGAGGGCCGGCGTCGGCGCCCACCGGCTGTTCGCTTGGCTGTCCGCTTGACCGTTCAGTTGACACTGCACCCTCTCTGATTCGTCCTGCCACATCCTGAGCGCTTTGCGCCCTCCGGAGTTTACTCCAGCACGCCCTCCGGGCTGTCCGGCGGCCGCGGCAGTTTTTCATCCCCATTTTCTCTAGACTGACACTTATATCKATSATGGAGATAATCTATGATTTACTAATCGTACTCCGTTACGCCACTCCGAGAAGGACGCTATGAATCGCAACCGGCCTGCCTCAACCCGTGTCCCCTTCTGGCTACGGTGGCTGGTTCCTGCCGTCCTGGTTTTCGCGTGGCTTGCCATCGCGGGGATCGGCGGCCCCACCTTTGGCCGGCTCAGCGAAGTGTCCTCCAACGATCAGGCCTCATTCCTGYCGGCAGGCGCCGAGGCCACCGCGGCGCAGGACTGGCAGGCCAAGTTCCGCGACTCCAGGGAGATTCCCGCGGTCATTGTGATCGAAGGCGATTCCGCCTTCACGCGAGCCCAGCTCGGCGAGGCGGCGGCCCTCAAGACCAAACTCGAGGCCCTGAAGGTCGGCAGTGCAGTGATCGGTCCGATCCCTTCGGAGGACTCGAAAGCGGTGCAGTTCGTGGTTCCGGTCGCCTCTTCCGACGAGGTCAAGGCCGTCATCAAGGAGCTGCGCGACGAAGTCTCGGCCTCCGCTCCGGACGGGATGCGCACCTATGTGACCGGACCGGCCGGGCTCACCGCGGACCTGGTCGGCGCATTCGCCGGCATCGACGGCATCCTGCTGCTGGTCGCCCTCGGCGCAGTCTTCCTGATCCTCCTGGTGGTGTACCGCTCGCTGCTGTTGCCGGTTGCCGTGCTGTTCACCTCGGTCTTCGCACTCTGCGCGGCCATCCTCCTGGTCTTCGGAATGGCGAAACTGGGCTGGATCCAGCTCAACGGCCAAAGCCAGGGCATCCTCTCCATCCTGGTCATCGGCGCGGCCACGGACTACGCCCTGCTCTACGTGGCCCGCTTCAGGGAGGCGCTGACGCACACCACCAACCGCACCGCGGCCGCCCTCACCGCGTGGAAAGCCGCCTGGGAACCCATCCTGGCTTCCGGCGCCACCGTCATCATCGCCCTGCTCTGCCTGCTCTTCTCCGATCTCAACTCGAACAGGGCCCTCGGCCCGGTCGCAGCCGCCGGCATCCTGTGCTCGCTCTTCGCGGCACTGACCCTGCTTCCCGCGATGATGGCGCTCCTGGGCCGGGCAGCTTTCTGGCCCTTCCGGCCCAAGTTGCTCCCGGCGACGGAGCGCGAACCCGAACTCGTCACGGGCCTCGAAGGGCAGAACGGCCTGTGGCGTGCCACCGGTTCCCTGGTCTCGCGCCGGCCCCGCACGGTCTGGATCACGTCGGTGCTGCTGCTTCTGGTGGCCTCGGCCGGCGTGCTCCAGCTCAAGGCCAACGGGGTGCCGCAAACCGACGTCATCCTCGCGGCCTCCAATGCCGTCGACGGCCAGAAGGCGCTGGCCCGGCACCTCGACGCCGGATCCGGCAGCCCCGCCGTCATCGTCGCGGATACCGCCAAAGCCCAGGAGGTGCTGGCCAAGACCAAGGCGACCGCCGGCGTCGGCGATGCCTACCTGCTAGCCGAGGGCAACGTGCCAATCGTCCCGGCCCGGGGCGCGCCCGGCTCGCCCGCAGCTCCCACCGAGCCCGCGGTGCGGGACGGCAGGGTGCTCATTAACGCCACCCTGGACTTCGCCGCCGACTCCAACGAGGCCGAAGACGTTGTGGTCAAGCTCCGCCAGGACCTCAAGCAGGCCGACGACGGCGCGCTGGTGGGCGGTGTGACGGCCACGGCCCTGGATACCAACACCACGGCCCAGCGCGACCTCGTCACCATCATTCCCGTGGTCCTCGCGGTCATCCTCGTCATCCTTATGCTGCTGCTCCGGTCCATCCTGGCGCCGGTCCTGCTGGTTGCCTCGGTGGTGCTGTCTTATGGCGCCGCGATGGGCGTCTCGGCCGTGGTGTTCAACCACATCCTGGGCTTCCCGGGGGCGGATGCGACGGTTCCGCTCTTCGGCTTCGTCTTCCTGGTGGCCCTCGGAGTGGACTACAACATCTTCCTGATGAGCCGGGTCCGGGAGGAGTCCCTCAAACACGGGACCCGGGCCGGTATCCTGCGCGGGCTGGGCGTCACCGGCGGCGTGATCACCTCGGCCGGAGTGGTGCTCGCGGCCACCTTCGCGGCCCTGGGCGTTATACCGATCATGTTCCTGGTGCAGCTGGCCTTCATYGTTGCCTTCGGTGTGCTCCTGGATACCGTGCTGGTCCGTTCGCTACTGGTCCCCGCCCTGGCCTACGACATCGGTCCGCGGATCTGGTGGCCCGGGAAGCCGGGCCGGCCCGAGGCCGACGCCGCAGCCCGGACGCTGCCGGCCGAGGCGGAACCGGAATCCGCGGAGGCGGGAATCCGGTAGGCCGCGCCCCTGACCGCAGCCGCCGTCACTGCCCCTGGTCCCCCCACCGGGCCGCGGTGGCGGCGGCTGCCTTTTCCGGTCGTAAACCCGCTCCGGCCCCCTGTTGCCTCCCGGCGGCGCTCGATAGACTGCGACTGCGCCCGAGCGGGCGCCCGAGGCTTGCAGGAGGGATCCAAACATGTCTGACAACAGTGGGTTTGATCAAACGCCGGCAGAGAAGAAGCACCAGGCCACCCCGGTACCGGCCTCCGCCGACGAAGCGGCAGCCGAAGGCGACGCCGGCCAGTACGTCGAGGGCGACTACGGGCTGGCGGGTGTCGCGGGGGAGAACCCGGCCGGGGCGCCCGAGGGCGAGTATCCGGAAGGCGACTACGGCAGGGCGGGCGTCGCGCCCGGCACCACGGTGGGAACTGAAGAGGGGGACTACCCCGAGGGTGACTACGGCGCGGCCGGTGTCGACACCCCGGAGGCCCCCGTCGTCGAGGAGGGGGACTACCCCGAGGGCGACTACGGCGCGGCCGRGGCCACCGGTCCCCGCCGCTCGGGACGGCTCGGTGGCGACACTCGCGACGGCGACGCGCGCGATGGCGCCGCACGGGCAGACGAGGCCCGCGATGCGGGCCGCGACGGCCAGTAAGGTCCGGCACCGCTAACCAGGCACCGTTCACGCACAGCGAAATCCCCTCCGGGGTTGTTGTGCCGTGCCAAGAACCACGAAATGCCGCGGGTCCGGGCCTGCCCGCGGGAGCGCGAGGTTTGTCGGCGACAAAGTTGAGCGAGGGCGACTCAACTTTGGATTGACATCTATTTCCGGCTGAGTAAAGTTGAGTGCAGAGCGCTCAATAGGTGGGCGCGCCCCGTCGTCGACGGGCCCGACCCCCGGCTAATGCCTGGGAGCGGGCCGCCGCCCGGTGGTCGGGGCAGCAAGTTTCCACGGAAAGAAGGAAGCACCACATGTCACGTGCAGTAGGTATTGACCTCGGAACCACCAACTCCGTCGTCTCCGTTCTCGAAGGTGGCGAGCCCACCGTTATTGCCAACGCCGAGGGTGGCCGCACCACGCCGTCGGTTGTTGCCTTCTCCAAGTCCGGCGAGGTCCTGGTCGGCGAGATCGCCAAGCGCCAGGCCGTCAACAACATCGACCGCACCATCGCGTCCGTCAAGCGCCACATGGGCACCGACTGGAACGTCGCGATCGATGACAAGAAGTACACCGCGCAGGAAATCTCCGCGCGCATCCTGATGAAGCTGAAGAACGACGCCGAGTCCTACCTCGGCGAAAAGGTCACGGACGCCGTGATCACCGTTCCCGCGTACTTCAACGACGCCGAGCGCCAGGCCACGAAGGAAGCCGGCGAAATCGCGGGCCTCAAGGTCCTGCGCATCGTCAACGAGCCCACCGCGGCCGCCCTCGCCTACGGCCTGGACAAGGGCAAGGAAGACGAGCTCATCCTGGTCTTCGACCTCGGCGGCGGAACCTTCGACGTCTCGCTCCTCGAGGTTGGCAAGGACGAGGACGACTTCTCCACCATCCAGGTCCGCGCCACCGCCGGTGACAACCGCCTCGGCGGCGACGACTGGGACCAGCGCGTTGTGGATTACCTGCTGAACCAGCTCAAGGTCAAGGGCATCGACCTGTCCAAGGACAAGATCGCCCTGCAGCGCCTCCGCGAAGCCGCTGAGCAGGCCAAGAAGGAACTGTCCTCCTCCTCCAGCACCAACGTCTCGCTCCAGTACCTCTCCGTCACCCCTGACGGTCCGGTGCACCTGGACGAGCAGCTGACCCGCGCCAAGTTCCAGGACCTGACCAAGGACCTGCTGGAGCGCACCAAGAAGCCGTTCCACGACGTCATCAAGGAAGCCGGCATCAAGCTCTCCGACATCGACCACATTGTGCTCGTCGGCGGCTCCACCCGTATGCCCGCTGTCTCCGAGCTGGTCAAGGAACTCGCCGGCGGCAAGGAGCCGAACAAGGGCGTCAACCCGGATGAGGTCGTCGCCGTCGGCGCCGCCCTGCAGGCCGGTGTCCTCAAGGGCGAGCGCAAGGACGTGCTGCTGATCGACGTCACCCCGCTGTCCCTGGGCATCGAAACCAAGGGCGGTGTTATGACGCACCTGATCGAGCGCAACACGGCCATCCCGACCAAGCGCAGCGAAACCTTCACCACCGCTGACGACAACCAGCCCTCCGTGGCGATCCAGGTCTTCCAGGGCGAGCGTGAGTTCACCCGCGACAACAAGCCGCTGGGCACGTTCGAGCTGACCGGCATCGCTCCGGCCCCGCGCGGCGTCCCGCAGGTCGAGGTCACCTTCGACATCGACGCCAACGGCATTGTGCACGTCTCCGCGAAGGACAAGGGCACCGGCAAGGAACAGTCGATGACCATCACCGGCGGCTCCAGCCTCTCCAAGGAAGACATCGACCGGATGGTCCGTGACGCCGAGGAGCACGCTGCCGAGGATAAGGCCCGCCGCGAGGCGACCGACACGCGCAACTCGGCAGAGCAGCTCGCCTACTCCGTGGACAAGCTGATCGCCGACAATGCCGACAAGCTGCCCGAAGAGGTCAAGACCGAGGTCCAGGCCGACGTCGACGCCCTCAAGGCAGCCCTCGAAGGCACGGACGACGCCGTCGTCAAGACCGCGTTTGAGAAGCTTCAGGCTTCCCAGACCAAGCTCGGCGAGGCCATCTACGCGCAGCCCGGTTCCCCCGACGGCGCCGAAGGCGCACAGGGTGCCCCGGCCGGCGAGCAGGCCGCCGCGGACGAAGACATCGTTGACGCCGAGATCGTTGACGAAGACGAGAAGAAGTAACCATGCCGCACCACGGTAACGAAGAAGAGCACGGCGCTTCCGGGGACCGCCGCGACAACCGGGACGAGAGCCAGAAGCCGGTGATCCACGACAACCGCAAGGTTGATCCGAAGACCGGCGAGGCCCRCCATCCCGACCAGGAACGTGCCGCTGCCGGGGAAGCCGAGTCCGGGGACGCACTGTCCCAGGCCGAGGACATCCTCAACAGCGTGGACGTCCCGGCCGCCGATTCGGTGGCGCAGGGCGTGGGAGCCGGGGAGGCGGAGGAACTGAAGAACGACCTCCGCCGCCTGCAGGCCGAGTACGTCAACTACCGCAAGCGCGTCGAGCGTGACCGCGCGGTGGCAGGGGAGATGGCCGTCATCGGCGTCCTGAACGCCCTGCTTCCGGTGCTGGACGACGTCGACGCCGCCCGGCAGCACGGCGACCTCGCCGACGGCCCCTTCGCGGCGATTGCCGCCAAGCTGGAGAATGCGCTGAAGACCTACGGTCTGGTGCGCATTGATGAGACCGGAGTGGAGTTCGACCCCACGATCCACGAGGCCCTCATCCAGCAGCCCGGCGCCGACGTCGAAACCGACACGGTCAGCCAGGTCCTGCGCTCGGGCTACAAGTCCGGCGAACGGGTCCTGCGCGCCGCCCAAGTGATCGTGTCTGTTCCGGCGTAGTCACCTTCGCCTTCGCGGATGAGGGGGCCCCGCCCCTACGCGTGGCGGCTATGGTCCTGCGGACCACAGCCGCCACGCTCCGGCAGGCCCGAAGCCACTCCCGGGCCCCCTCATCCGCTACGGCGAACAGCGGTAATCTCGCCTTAACGCTTTTTTTGAAAGGAAACGCCATTGGCTAGCCAGGACTGGGTGGACAAGGACTTTTACAAGATCCTTGGTGTCGCCAAGGACGCTTCCGACGCCGACATCAAGAAGGCCTACCGGAAGCTGGCGCGGCAACACCACCCGGACACCAACGCCGGGGACACCGCGTCGGAGAAGAAGTTCAAGGACATCTCCGAGGCCTATTCTGTGCTTTCCGATGCCGATGAACGCCAGCAGTACGACGCCATCCGTGCCATGGGTGGCGGCGCACGCTTCGCCCCCGGCGCTCCCGGCGCGGCGGCTGGTGGCGGCTTCGAGGACCTCTTCGGCGGCCTCTTCACCGGCGGCGGCGGACGCCACTCCGGCAGCTACAGCACCGCCGGCGGCATTCCGCCCGAGTTCGCCGACCTGTTTGGTGGCGGCGGCTATGGCGGCGGCGGACAATCGTTCCAGCGCGGCCCGCAGAAGGGCGCAGACCGCACCGCGTCGACCAGCATCTCCTTCGCCGGGTCCATCCGCGGGACCACCATCGGCCTGCGCGAACCGGACGGCGAAATCATCGACGTGCGGATTCCGGCCGGCATCAAGGACGGCCAGAAGGTCCGTGTCCGCGGCAAGGGCCAGTACGGCCCGGCAGGTAACGGCGACCTCATGGTCACCGTGTCCGTAAAGCCCCACGACTTCTACACCCGCGACGGCGACAACCTGCGCATCCACGTCCCGGTCACTTTCGCCGAAGCGGCCCTCGGTGCCGACATTGAGGTTCCGACCATTGACGGGGACAAGGTCCGGGTCCGTGTCCCGGCCGGGACCCCCGCCGGGCGGACCCTGCGGGTCAAGGGCCGCGGCGTCAAGCACACCAAAGCCACCGGGGACCTGCTGGTCACCATCGACGTCGCTGTGCCGAAAAAGCTGAACAAGGACGCCGAAGAGGCCGTGAAGGCCTTCGCGGCGGMCACCGCCGGCGAGGACGTCCGGGCCGGCCTGGCAGCCAGGGCCCGGTTGTAGGAGTCCTGGCATGGACATCGAGTTCGACCAGCCGATCTTCGTCATCTCCGTCGCCGCGGAACTGGCGGACATGCATCCGCAGACGCTGCGCCAGTATGACCGCCTCGGCATCGTCTCGCCCAGCCGGGCCCCGGGTAAGTCCCGCCGGTACTCGCAGCGCGATGTAAACATGCTCCGCGAGGTGCAGCGGCTCTCGCACGAGGGTGTCTCGCTGGAGGGGATCAAACGGATCCTGCAGCTCGAGAACCAGGTCGACGCCCTGCAGCGCCGCGTCGCCGAGCTGACCGACGAGCTCGGTCGGCGGCCCCGGTCCCTCGATTCCCGGATCTTCGCCGCCGGAACMGCGGGCGATGTCGTCAGCCTGGCCCGCGGCCAGCGCCCCCGGGCCCGGTCGCAGGCCCTCGTKGTGTGGCGCCCGGGAGCGCTGGACAAGTAGCGGGCCGTGCCGGACTGAGTACACGGGCGCAAAGTCACGTGGCGTTTGGGCCATAGTCGGGTACTGGAGGGTCGTGACTTCCCTCCCGCGCTGCCGGTTGAATTGACTTGGCAGCCAGCTGGCCGCCGGTACCAAGGTCTCAGTCTCGACGGTCTCAGTCACAACGTCTCAGCCCGGAGATGCCTGGGAACAAACTGTCGGGGGGCAGCACATGTTCACTTCCATTCCAGCCATAACGGCACACGTGGCCGCAGAGATCCCGGGCCGGCCATGAACACCGGGCTGCAGGCCGTCGCCTTCTTCGGGAACTCGCTTCCGGGGCTGCTGCTGCTCACGTTCGGTCACGTCGTGGTGGTCGCCTGCATGGGCTCGGACCTGGTGCGGGCCGTGTCCGTGCCGCGTTCGCGCCGCCGGTACGTCGCCAACACGGTGTTCCGGACCCTGGCGCTGCCGGCCGCCGTCAGCATGGGCGTGGCCGTGCTGGTCTACGCCGCATCCGGCGCCTGGGAACAGGTGGCCGGAGGCGTTTTTGTCCTGGTGGCCGTGATCTTCCGCTGGCACCACAGCACGGACGAGGACAGCTGGTGGACGGGCAAGGGCAAGGCGCTGGGCCGCTGGCTGCGCACGAACCTGGCGCTCCCGCCCCTGGTGGCCCCGGCCGCCGCATAAGTCAACGCCTGAACCGGTTGTGGAGCGCCGCCGGAAGAATTCCGKCGCGGGCCGTCAGTCGGTGAACAGCCCGGCCAGGTCCTCCGCCGTTAGGGCCCCGCCCGAGAGGGCATCGCCTTCCATCACGTCCGCGAACAGCTGGGACTTCTTGGCCTTGAGCGCCATGACTTTTTCCTCGATGGTGTCCTTTGCCACCAGCCGGTAGACCATCACGTTGCGGGCCTGGCCGATCCGGTGCGTCCGGTCCACCGCCTGCGCCTCCGAGGCCGGGTTCCACCATGGGTCCAGCAGGAACACGTAGTCGGCTTCGGTCAGGTTCAGGCCAAAGCCGCCGGCTTTGAGGCTGATGAGGAAGACCGGGGCAGCGCCGTTCTTGAACTCGTTGACGACGTCCGTACGGTTGCGGGTGCCGCCGTCGAGGTAGCAGAACTCGATGTCCTCCTCGACGAGGCGCTCACGGACCTTGCCGAGGAAACCGGTGAACTGGCTGAAGATCAGGGCCCGGTGCCCCTCCGCCACCAGATCCTCCAACTGTTCGAACAAAACGTCGAGCTTGCTCGAGCGCACCCCGGAGAGCGAAGGATCGATCAGCGACGGGTCCAGGCTGAGCTGGCGCAGCAAGGTCAGGGACTGGAAGATCGTGAAGCGGTTTTTGTTCACGTCCTCAATGAGGCCCAGGATCTTCTGCCGCTCGCGCTGCAGGTGCGTCTGGTAGACCTTCTGGTGCCGCGGGTTCAGGACCACCTCGAGGATCTGCTCCTGCTTGGGCGGCAGGTCGTGGATGACCTGCTCCTTGGTGCGGCGCATCATCAGCGGCCGGACCCGGCGCCGGAGCTTGTCCAGCTGCGCCTTGTCGCCGTTCTTCTCCACGGGCTTCTGGTAGTACTCGGCGAAGCGCTTCGGGCTGGAAAACAGCCCGGGCGCCACGATCGAGGTCAGCGCCCAGAACTCCATCAGGTTGTTCTCCAGCGGCGTGCCGGTGATGGCCAGCTTGAAGCTGGCGGGGAGCTTCCGCGCGCACTGGTATGCCTTGGACTGGTGGTTCTTGACGAACTGCGCCTCGTCCAGCACCAGGCCGGCCCACTGCTGCGCGGCGTAGGCCTCGTAGTCGATCCGGAAGAGGGCGTAGGACGTGATCACGATGTCGGCCCCGGCCATCGCCTCGGCGGGAACCGACCCGCTCTTAGCGAAGGTCTCGCTGATGGCCCGGACCGTGAGTCCCGGCGCGAACCGGGCGGTTTCGGCCTGCCAGTTGCCCACCACGCTGGTGGGCGCCACCACCAGGAAGGGGGCGCCGGCGGGCGCCCCGGCACCCGCGGCGTTGTCCGATGCCTCGGCGTCGGTGGCTTCCGCGGCGGTGACCTTGGCGGCGCAGATCAGCGCCAGCGCCTGCACGGTCTTGCCCAGGCCCATGTCATCGGCCAGCACCCCGCCCAGTCCGTGGCGGTAGAGGAAACTGAGCCAGTTGAAGCCCTCCAGCTGGTAGGGGCGCAGCTCGGCGTCGAGCGTGTCCGGAAGGGGAAGTCCTTTGACGCCACCTTCCAGCAGGCCGCCGACGGCCTCGCGCCAGGCGGCTGCCTGTTCGTCAACGATCCCCAGCTGCGCCAGTTCGTCCCAGAGGCCGGCCTGGAACCGGCTGATCTGCAGCGGCGCATCCTTGTTGTCCTGCAGCTCCCGGGCTTCCTCGATGAGCGCTCGGAGCTGGTGCAGTTCGGGCAGGTCCAGGGAGAAATAAGCGCCGCTGGGCAGCAGCATCTTCGTCTGGCCCGCGGCGAGGGCGGAGAAGACGGCGGCGAAGGACACCGGCTGGCCCTCGAGCGAGATC
>NZ_JBFTNO010000047.1:0-21864 GCF_056397525.1 Arthrobacter sp. 05L45_2
GTTCATCATCTTGGCGGTACTCCTGGTCCTGTCCACCCCGTCGCTCACGGTCACGGCGGCGACGCTGCGGGTGGGCCGCGCCACGATCGAACGCCGCTTCATCGGCAGCGTGGAGGCCTTCCGCGGCGGTGAAGCGACGGCGGAACGGGGTACCCGGCTCAACGGCCTGGCCTTTATGTGCATCCGTGGCTGGATCGACCCCGTGGTCCGCATCGAAATCACCGATCCCTCGGACCGCACGCCGTACTGGCTGGCCTCCACACGTCACCCCGACGAGCTTGTGGGAGTCCTGTCCCGCTAGTGGCGGCCCGCTGGTTCCGGCGGTTAGCCTTCACAGTCCTTGCAGTACTTAAGGCCGTCCTTTTCGCGGGCTACCTGCGAGCGGTGGCGGACCAGGAAGCACGAGGCGCAGGTGAATTCGTCCGCCTGGGCGGGCAGTACCCGGACCAGCAGCTCCTCGCCGGACAGGTCAGCGCCCGGGAGTTCATAGCCCTCCGCGAGGTCGGTCTCGTCCTCATCGACCACCGCGGAAGGCTTATCCGTGCGCCGGGACTTCAATTCCTCAATGGAGTCCTCGTTGAGGTCTTCCTCGGTCTTGCGCGGCGCATCGTAATCTGTCGCCATTAGTTGTTGCTCACACTCCGCATTCGTTGGATTGGTTCGCCGGCCCGTTCCGTCCGAGGCTGGTGGCCTCGACCGGCCAGGGTCCGGTTCACCGATGTCAACGCCGGACAACCGCTTTTTGTGCCCGATGTCGGGTCATCTTTGCTCAAACCCCGGCCAAACACCAGAGGCCCGCGGTCCGGCGGCCGTGCGGGGTTGCAGGACCCGGAGCCCAGGCGGCGGAAATACCCGGAAAATCGCGGCGCGCCTGCCCTCCTCACCCGAATTACGGCCCATCGGTGGCAGAGTTTCGAATGTTAGTAATGCCAGGGTGGAGGATTTGTATGCAGGATCTACGGCTTGTAGGCGTCCACGACGACGGAGAGCATCTCCTGTTGAGTGGCACCGGCGGCGAGATGTTCCAGCTGCCGATCGATGAAGCACTGCGGGCGGCGGCAAGCCGTCCGGCGGCGAAAGCTGCGTCCGGGGCGGCCGCCGAACCCATTGCCATGTCCCCCCGCGACATCCAGGCCCGGATCCGCGGCGGTGCCACGGCGGCCGAGGTGGCAGAACTCTCCGGCATTCCGCTGGCCAAGGTCCAGCGCTATGAAGGACCGGTGCTGGCTGAGCGCGAATACGTCGCCCAGCAGGCCCGCAAGGTGGAAGTGGCCACCCCCTCCGCCGGACATGACAGCTACCGCTCCTATTTCGGAGACCAGCCGGCGACCCTGGACGACATGGTCACCCACCGGCTCCGGATCCACGGGATCGAACCGTCCACCGCGGAATGGGACTCCTGGCGGCGGCCGGACGGCAGCTGGAACGTGGTGGTCCGCTTCGAGGCGAAGTCCGGCGCCCATGCCGCCATCGGCGAAGAGCCGCCGGCCATGTGGACGTTCAGCCCGGCCCGGAAATCACTGCAGAACGCCAACCGGTGGGCCCAGCAGCTCAGTGAGCTCGAGCCGATGGACGGRCCGGTCCCGGCACGCAGGCTTTCGGCCGTCTCGGACCGCCCCTTTGATTTTGAAACCGACGCCGAGGCAGCCGCACGCGGCGCCACGGCGTCGCTCAGTGTTGTCCCGCCGAACGGCGGCCAGCCGGACCAGGACGCGGACGGGCTGCTGGACATGCTCCGCTCCCGCCGCGGCCAGCGGATGGGCCTGGACGAGGACGCTGACGACGCGCTGGCCCTCTTGCTCACCAACGGCGTTCCCGCGGCCCACCCGCGGCCGTCCGAGGTTCCCGCGCTGGAAGAGGACGACGGCGACGCAGACTCTGCCGAGTCCGCCGACTCTGCCGATCACAGCGATGCCGGGAAACCCGCTGACGAGGACCGCCCCGCGGCGAAGTCCGAACCGCGGACGGCCCCGGCCCCGGACACGGTTCCGGATGCCTTCACCCGCCGCCGTGACGCCCGGCCCTCCATGCTGTCCCGGCTGACCTTGGCACCGCGGCATCAGGACGATGACGACGACTCACTGAAGCTCCACGAYGGGGTCAGCACCGAAACCCGGGAAATCACCATCGCGGCCTCCCAGCTGCGGCCCGTCCGGACCGGCCCGACGTCGAGCCCCGGACTGGACGAGCTCCTGGGCGGCGGACCGTCGCGGCGGACGCAGTCCGACTCCCCCGCCGGATCCCGGGCCGACACCGTCCGGACCGAGCCCGTGCGCCCTGAGCCGGTCCACCCCGGACAGTCCCGCGCCGAGCGCGAGCCGGAGACCCCGGAACGCCAGCCCTCCAAGCCGAAACGCTCCAGCGTGCCCAGCTGGGACGAGATCGTCTTCGGCACCCGCAGCGACTAGGCAGGCCGGCGCAAGCCAGCCTGGCGTTCCCAGCACACCTGCCTGTGCACCCTGAGGAGCCGGCCGCGGGTCAGCGGCGTCCGGCTTTCCGGGCAGTCTTTCCGGTGGCCCGGAAGCTCAGCAGCGGCACTTCCCGTTCAGCCTTGGTCAGCGACCCGTGCTGGCCCACCACTTCGAGCGCCCGGGCCTGCACCCGGCGGGTGTCATAAAACGCCAGTGCGTCGCGGGCGGCAATCATCACGTCACCGATCCGGGGAGCCACCGGTCCGCGGACGTCGCCAAACAGCCCCGCCGCCACCGCCTCTTCCCGGGTGAACGCCCAGATCCGGTCGCCGAAACGGGCCCGCCAGGCATCGATGAGGCGCACCCGGCCGTCGTCGTCCGTGCCGTCTTCCAGGTACAGGTGGACCATCCGCGGTTCCCCGGCCGTGTGCCGGACCCCGGCGATCAGCGCCGCGTCCGTGGAGTAATCGATCCGCTGCGACTCCGGCACGTCGAGCATGCCGTGGTCACCGGTGACGAGGACCGTGGTGCCCGCCGGAAGGCTGGCGTTGAGCCGGCCCACGGTCGCGTCAAGCTCTTCGAGCTGGTGCTCCCACTGCGCTGACTGGCTGCCGTGGCGGTGGCCGGCCTTGTCCAGTTCATGGACGTAGAAGTACATCAGGGAGCTCTCCGCGCCGGCCATGGCCTCCGCCGCTGCGGCGGTGCGGGCGTGCGAGGTGTTCCCGGCCAGGAAGCGGCCGCCCCGAAGCGCGGCCCGCGTCATCGCGGAATCGCTGAACCGCGGCAGGCCAACGGTGCTGACATCGACGTGCCCGGCGGCCCGTTCAAAGACCGTCGGCATCGGCTGCCAGATTTCCGGATCGACGCCGTCGTCCCAGTTGCCGAGCATGTTGACCACCCGGTCCTGGTCCGGGTCCAGGACGTCGTAACCGACCATGCCGTGTTGGCCGGCGGGCAGTCCGGTCCCGAAACTGGCCAGCGATGCGGCCGTGGTGGTCGGGAACGCGGCGTCCAGTGCCACCGGCACGGGCCCCTGGCCGGCCTGCAGGACCGAGCGCAGGAACGGGGTGTGTGCGGACTTCTGCTTCAGGAGCTGGCGGCCCAGGCCGTCGGCCAGGACCACACACACGTGCTTCGCGGCGGGCAGGTTCAGCCGGTTCTCCAGACCAGGTACGCCGAGGCTGGCCGCGGCACTGCTGAGCACCTCGGCGATGGACCGCTCGCCGTAGGCCGGGGCAGCGGGCATCCCGTCGGAACCGCCGGGCGTCCAGCCGGAMGGGGCGGAAGAGGCGGACGGGGCGGATTGCTGGGAATCGGAAGCGCGGACCTGCACCATCTCAGCGCTGGTGGCCGCGGCTGAGTCGGTTTCCGAACACACCGGAGCGGGCCCGCTGCGGCAGCGCGGAGACGCCGTGCGGGGCGGGGGCGGTGGATCCGGTGTTCACGGCCCGCAGCGCCCGGGCGAAGAGCTTCGCGTCCTGGACGGCCTGCAGACCGTCCGCTTCGGCGCTGATCCGAAGGACAATGTCCTCCTGCGCGATGGTGCCGCTGTAGCCGTGGTCGGCCTCGCACTGCGGGTCCCCGCAGCTGGCCGGTCCCATGTCGAGGCGCTGCCCGCCGGACCAGGCGATGGACAGCGTCAGTTCGCGGACCGGGTCCGAGGGCTTGTAGTCCTGCGGCTGGGCGTAGACATAGCTGAGCACCACGGAGCGGATCTGCGTCACCGGGACCGACTCGGTGGAGACCTGCGCGACGGTCTGCTCGCCCGCCTCATCAAGCTGCTGGTCATCGACGTGGGTAATGACCAGCATGTCGTCGGTGAGGACCAGCACGGTGATGTGCCGGCGCACCTCGGCGCGGTCGAAGTGGGTCTCAAGGTGGACCAGGTGGGCCACGCAGTCCCGGCCATCCAGGGCGTCCGCGACGACGTCGGCCACCAGGCGGGGGTAGAAACCGGCCTGCTGAAGGGCACCTTCCAGGCTCTGGCCCTGCGCGCTGTGGTCGTGCAGGCCGTGGTGCTGCGAGCCGGGGCGGCCCGAAACGGACGCCTGGGGCTGGGATGCGGGAGGCTGGGAGGTCATGGCTTCCATTTTCACAGATCGGCTGGGGACACGCTAACTGCGCATGGCACGCCGGGCGGTGTCGGTGCGCTGGGCGGCGTTGGCAATCCKGACGTCGGCCGCCAGGATCACCGCACCGTCCGGGCCGGCCAGGACGGGGTTGAAGTCCACCAGGGCGATCTCCGGGTGGTTGTCCTTGAGCCGGGTCAGCCGGGCGGCGAGGTCCTCGAGCGCGGCGGTGTCGACGGCGGGCAGGCCCTGGTAGCCGAAGAGTTTGCGCGAGGCCCGCGGGGCACGGATGAAGTCGTGCACGTCCGAGCCGGACAGCGGCGGGACGCGGTGGGCCCAGTCATCGAGCAGGTTGACGGCGTCGCCGGCCAGCCCGAAAGACACCACTGGCCCCAGGAGCGGGTCCTCGATGGCTCGGAACGTGCAGGCCTGTCCCACCGGCGCCATCGACTGGACCTCCAGCGACGGTGACCCGTAGCGCTGCAGCGACTTGCGCATGTGGGCGATGTTGCGGCGCAGCGAATCGGCGTCCTGGATATCCAGGCGCACCCCGCCCAGGTCCAGCCGGTGCCGCAGCGCCGGGTCCGTAGTCTTCAGCGCCACCGGCCAGCCGAGGCGCTCAGCGGCGGCAACGGCGTCGTCGTCCGTCTCGAACCCCTCGGACGGCAGCACCCGGATGCCATAGCGGCCCAGCAGGCTCGCGGCGGCGGCGGGCTCCAGCCGGACGAGTTGTTCGCCGCCCACCGGACGGAGCAGTTCCTCGAGTTCCTCGTGGGCTCCCTCCGGGTCGCACCCCTCGGGCTCCACAAACAGCCCCTGGTCACGGACCACCCATTCGGCGTAACGGACCACCGCGGCGAGGGCGGCGACGGCGGCGCCCGGGTTGGAGTAGCAAGGCACCCCGGCGGCCGTCTCCGGCAGCGCGCGGGACATGCCAGTGTCCAGATCGACGTCGGCCACGACGCGTTCGACGCCCAGCCCGGCCGCAGCCGCGTTGTCCGCCACCACCTTGCCAAGCGCTCCGGAGTTGCTGAACACGGCGACGCCGGGCCCTTTGGGCAGGGGCTGGCTGGAGACGATCTGGGCGACGTCCATAAGCTGCTCAATGGTCCCGACCCGGATCACCCCGGCCTGCCGCATCATGGCGTCCAGGGCCTCGGACGGCGCCTGCGTGGTGCGCACGGCGTGGCCCGGCGGCAGGTTCAGGCCCATGGCATCGGACTTCGCCACGATCACGGGTTTGGTCCGGGCGAGGCGGCGGGCCAGCCGCGAGAACTTACGCGGGTTGCCGATCGATTCGAGGTAGAGCCCGACGGCGGTGGTGTCGGCGTCGTCCTCCCAGAACTGCATCATGTCGTTGCCGGAGACGTCGGCGCGGTTGCCCGCCGAGAGGAACGTGGAGATGCCGACCCGGCGGCGGCTGGACGCGGCGTAGAGCGAGACGCCGATGGCCGCGGACTGGCTGAACAGGCCGAGGCCGCCGCGGCGGGCCAGCGCCGGCGCCATGGAGGCGTTCAGGGAGACGGCCGGGTTGGTGTTGACGATCCCGAGGGAGGAGGGGCCGATGACGCGCATGCCGTTGGCCCGGGCCTGCCGGACCAGTTCGCGCTGCCGGGCCAGGCCGCGTTCGCCGTCTTCGGCATAGCCGGCCGAGGCGACCACAATCCCCTTAACCCCGGCGGCACCGCATTCCTGGACCACCTTGGGGACCTCGTCGTACGGCACCGCGATGATGGCGAGGTTGACCGGGCCCGGAACCTCGGAGAGTTTGGCGAAGGAAAGCATGCCGGCCAGTTCCAGGGCCTCGGGGTTGATGGCGTAGACCGGTCCGGTGAAGCCGCCCTCGATGATGTGCTCCAGCAGCTGGTAACCCACGGTCCCCCATTTGCGGCTGGCGCCGATGACCGCCACCGAGGACGGTGCGAGGAGCTCCTGGATGCTGCGCGCCTCGGCACGGTGCTCACGGGACTCCATCACGGCCCGGGATTTGTCAGTCGGGTCGATGTTGAACTCCAGGCTGACCACGCCGTCGTCGAAATGCCGTTTGACGTCATAGCCGGCGTCGGAGAACACCATCAGCATCTTGCGGTTCTCCGGGAGGACCTCGGCGCTGAATTTGCGGATGCCGTTCTCCCGGGCGGCGGCGGCCAGGTGTTCGAGCAGGATGGAGCCGATGCCGCGGCCCTGGTGCGCATCGGCGATGTTGAAGGCCACCTCGGCCTCTTCGGGATCGTCGAGCCGGTCGTAGCGGCCGATCCCGATGATGTCGCCGCCGATGGTGATCACCAGGGCCACCCGGTCCTTGTAGTCGACCTCGGTGAAGCGCTTGAGTTCCTTGGCCGAAAGCTTGGATTTGAACGCGAAGAAGCGCATGTAGATGGACTTTTGGGACTGCCCGACATGGAAGGACTGCACGGCATCGGCGTCGTCGGGGTGGATGGGGCGCAGGTGCGCGGTACCGCCGTCGCGCAAGACGACATCGGCTTCCCAATGTTCCGGATATACGCCGCCTACGGGCTGATCCACCATAGGCTTAGCCTAGCCATAAACTTACGCAGTACCCGTTTAGCACCCCGCAGAAGGACCCACTCGCCTCATGGCACGCCGCCAAACCACGCCCCCGGCCGGGGAAGCAGACCAGGACTTTACCGAGAACATCGTCGACATCGACGTCACTTCCGAAATGGAAGGCTCGTTCCTGGAGTACGCCTATTCGGTCATTTACTCCCGGGCCCTGCCCGACGCCCGGGACGGCCTCAAGCCCGTGCAGCGGCGCATCCTCTACATGATGAGCGAGATGGGACTGCGCCCGGACCGCGGCCACGTCAAGAGCGCCCGCGTGGTGGGCGAGGTTATGGGCAAGCTCCACCCGCACGGCGACACTGCGATCTACGACGCCATGGTCCGGATGGCGCAGGACTTCTCGCTCCGGCTGCCGCTGATCGACGGGCACGGCAACTTCGGCTCGCTCGACGACGGCCCTGCCGCCCCGCGGTACACCGAGGCCCGGCTGGCGGCGGCGGCGCTGACCCTGACGGACCACCTCGACGAAGACGTGGTGGACTTTGTTCCGAACTACGACAACCAGCTCACCCAGCCGGACGTGCTTCCGGCCGCCTTCCCGAACCTCCTGGTCAACGGCGCCACCGGCATCGCCGTCGGTATGGCCACCAACATGGCCCCGCACAACCTCAGCGAAGTGGTCGCGGCGGCGCGGCACCTGATCGCGCACCCGGACGCCACGCTCGAGGACATCATGAAGTTCGTTCCGGGCCCGGACCTGCCCACGGGCGGCCGGATCGTGGGACTGGACGGCATCCGCGACGCCTACGCCACCGGCCGCGGCTCGTTCAAGACCCGGGCCAAGGTGGACGTCGAGCAGCTCTCGGCCCGGCGCACCGGCCTGGTGGTCACGGAACTGCCGTACATGGTGGGCCCGGAAAAGGTCATCGAAAAGATCAAGGACGCGGTCAACGGCAAGAAGCTGGCCGGCATCAGCGACATCGTGGACCTCACTGACCGCAAGCACGGCCTCCGGCTCGTGATTGAACTGAAGAACGGTTTCAATCCCAACGCCGTCCTCCAGCAGCTCTACCGCTTCACGCCGATGGAAGATTCCTTCGGCATCAACAACGTCACCCTGGTCGACGGCCAGCCGCAGACCCTGGGGCTGCTGGAACTGCTGTCCGTCTACGTGAACCACCGCATCAACGTGGTCCGCCGCCGCACCGCGTTCCGCCTGGCCAAGAAGCAGGACCGCCTGCACCTGGTGGAGGGCCTGCTGATCGCGATCGTCGACATCGACGAGGTCATCCAGATCATCCGTTCCTCGGACGAGGCCGCCGCGGCCCGCACCCGGCTGATGTCCATCTACGACCTCTCCGAAGTTCAGGCCAACTACATCCTGGAACTGCGGCTCCGGCAGCTGACCAAGTACTCGCGCATTGAGCTGGAAAAGGAACAGGACGAGCTGCGCCGCGAGATCGCCGAGCTGCAGGCCATCCTGGACTCGCCGGAACTCCTGCGCGGGCTGGTCTCCGACGAACTCGGCGAACTGGCGGACAAGTACGGGACACCCCGCCGGACCGTCCTGCTGGAGTCCGAGGCCGTCTCCCCCACTGTCGCTGCTGCCCTGGCCGCGGCCCCCGGCGGAAAGGGCAAGGCGGCGCCGCTGGCCCTGGAGATCGCCGACGACCCCTGCTGGGCGGTCCTCACCGCGTCCGGGCAGATCGCGCGGACGGCCAACCAGGACAGCCTGGCCGAGTCCGGTCCGCGGACCAAGCACGACGTCTTCCGTTCCGTGGTCAAAACCTCGGCACGCGGGGAGATCGCCGCGGTCACGTCCCAGGGCCGGATGCTGCGGCTCCAGGTGATGGACATGCCCGTCCTGCCGCCGACGTCGGGCACCCCCAACATGGCCGGCGGCGTCCCGGCCAAGGACTTCATCACCCTGCTCAAGGGCGAATCCCTCGTCGCGTTCGCGCCGCTGGACCAGGTCCTGGCCATCGGAACCGCCCAGGGCGTCGTCAAGCGCGTGCAGCCGGAGTACCCGCTGAACCGTGAGGACTGGGAGGTCATCGCCCTCAAGGACAAGGACACGGTGGTGGGCGTCGAGCCTGCCGGTTCCGACGACGTCGAACTGGTTTTTGTGACCCGCCAGGCCCAGTTGCTGCGCTTCAGCGCCTCCGCGGTCCGGCCCCAGGGCCGCACCGCCGGCGGTATGGCCGGCATCAAACTGGCCGCCGGGGACCGGGTACTGCACTTCGGCACGGCCCGTTCCGACGACGACGCCGCCGTGGTCGTCACGATCGCCGGCACCGAGGGAGCCCTTCCGGGGACCGCCCCGGGCGCGGCCAAGGTCACGGCGCTGGCCGAATACCCGGCGAAGGGCCGCGGAACAGCCGGCGTCCGTGCGCACCGCTTCCTCAAGGGCGAGGACACCCTGCTCCTCGCGTGGGCCGGACACGGGCCGGCGAAGGCGTCGTCCCTGGCCGGGGTGGCACGTTCCCTGCCGGGCGAGCACGGCCGCCGCGACGGGTCCGGCATCCCGCTCTCCCAGGCTATCGAAGCGATCGGCCCGAGCATGGCATGGGCGGAGCCCGGGGTCCCGGAGACGTAGGGGTTCTGGCGCGGCTGCTGGGCGGGGCGGCCTCGCCGCATGAACCGCTCTGACCGCACCGATTTGCCACAATTGGCCGCTACCGGGGCACCCAATGCGGCCATTTGTGGCGAATCGATGACGACGTGGCGGGGCGGATCTCGGCTCGTGGGGCCCAGCCTTCAGCCCCACGCCGGTGACTAAGCTCCAGTCCCGCGCACGTGCCCAAGCTCCACGACTGCTGGGACCCAGGCTTCAGCCCCACGTATGTGACCAAGTTCTCTGCCACCCCTGCGCCGCCATCTGGACTCGCCACCACGCCGCGCCTGCTACCCGCCATATCCAGTCGCGTGCGTCGCCGGAACCGCATCCACTTGCCGCAAATGGCCGCTTCGGGCCCACCAACCCGGCCATTTGTGGCAAATGGGTGGCAATTGGCCGCAGTGGAGCACGACAAGAGCGCGGTGGAATGCCACAAGGGCGGGCGCAAATTCCCTTCACCCCTCGGCGCAGCAGAGACGTCTCCCGATACCGCCGCCTCGGCACCACCACCTGGGCCCTTCGACACGTGGCACCCTCTGCCGACACGTCCGGGCACAGCCGCCACCTCCACCGCACCCAATCACCAGAAAAGGCCGCTTCCAAGGCCACCAATCCGGCCATTTGTGGCAAATGGGCGGGGCGCGCCGACGCCCACAGCACAGCCAACCAGCCCCGGGCCGCCGACGTGTGTCGCAGCCCGGAGCCAAGCCGCGCCAGAGCGCCAGCTACATGCCGGAGTTGATGTTCAGGATGTTGCCCTCGCTGTCCAGGAACCAGGCTGCGGAACTTCCGTCCGGCAGGGTGGCGACGCCGTTTTCGGTCTTCAGGCCCGGGAAGTCGTATTCCTCGAACACGACGCCGGCCGCGCGCAGTTCCGCGACAGTGCCCGGCAGGTCCGTGACCATCCACCCCATCTGGGTGTTCTTGGCTGATCCGGCGTTGGACGTCTGGTAGAGCAGGAACCTGCTCCCGGCGCCGCACGTGTACATCAGGTTGTCGTCGGCACTCGCATTATCCGGTTCGAGTCCGAGTTTGTCGCGGTAGAAATCGCGCGCGCGGGCGAGGTCCGCGGCCGGCAACACGGCGCCGACCGGCTGGTCTTTGAGCATGGCTATGTCCCTTTCCAGGCCCTTCCCCCGAGAGGCATTTTACTCCTTCCCCTAGACTGCACACATGCCTATCGTGCCCGATCAAAAAGACTGGACCTGGGTGCTGTCCCGGCCGTGCCCCGAGTGCGGATTCGACGCCGCCACCTGCACGCCCGCGACGACGCCGGGGATGCTCGCCAACATGCTCCCCCGCTGGCGTTCCGTGCTGCGACGCCCGGATGCAGCGGCCCGTCCCGATGAGGACACCTGGTCACCGCTCGAATACGCGTGCCATGTCCGGGATGTGTTCAGCCTCTTCGACCACCGGCTCGCCCTGATGCTCTCCGACGACGACGCACGCTTCGAGGACTGGGACCAGGACCGCACCGCGCTCGAACAGGATTATGCCAACGCCGATCCCGCGAACGTCAGCGCCGCCCTAACGGCCGAAGGCGAGCAGATCGCGGACTCCTTCGGCCGGGTCCCCGAGGAAGAGTGGGGCCGGCGCGGAACCCGCAGCAACGGCTCGGAATTCACGGTGCTCACCTTCGCGCAGTACTTCATGCACGACGTCGTCCACCACCTCCACGATGTGGACGGCTAACGCCTAACCCGGCTAAGGCCTGACCCGGCCACCGCAGCTCCACACCCGTTCCGGGGCCGCCGTCGCCCGCGGCTGACGGTCCCCCGCCGCCCCGGACCTAGCCCCGCGCCAACGCCGCTTCCGGCTGCGGCCGGGCTGCCCGGTCGAGGTCCAGCCGGGCATCCGCCGGGCTGACGTCGTCCGGGTTGTGCGTCACCAGGACCACGGTGCGCCCCGCCAGGCCGCTGCGAAGCTCGGCCAGCAGGAGCTGGCCGGCTTCGGCATCGAGGTGGGCGGTGGGCTCGTCGAGCAGAATGACGTCGGCACCGGTCAGCAGCGTGCGGGCTACGGCCAGCCGTTGACGTTCGCCGCCGCTAAGGAATGCCCCCGCCGGCCCGATGGGCGTATCGAGGCCCCGATCGAGCCGGGCCAGGAGCTGGTCCAGCCCGACGGCGGCCAAAGCATCGAGCAGCCGGTCTTCCAGGACCAGGTCCCCGGCCGCGTGGCGTTCCCCCTCGGGCAGCCCCAGCATCAGGTTGCCGCGGATCGTGGAGTCGAACAGGTGCGCCTCCTGGGGGCACCAGGCCGCCCGGCCGGTCAGCTCAAGACGTCCGCCGCCCGGCGGCAGGAAGCCCAGCATCACGGCCAGCAACGTGGACTTTCCGGAGCCGGACGCCCCGGTGACGGCCAGCCACCGGCCCGGTTCAGCGGTGGCGGACAGCCCGGTGAACACCGGGGCACCCCCCGGCCACGCCGCCGACAGGTCCTCCAGCTCCAGCCCCGGCCGGACGGCGTCCCGGGCGGGAGGCCGGGCGTGAACTCCCACGGGTCCGCGGGCCGCCTCCGCCGTTGCGGGCGCCAGCACCCCGGAGTCGCTGATGCGCTGCAGCACCGAGCGGAGGGCCGGGTACTGCCGGACCGCCGTCGTCGTCGCCGAGTAGGGCTCCACAAGTGCCAGTTGCAGCAGCACGACGACGGCGACGATCGCCGGCTGCGCGGCTCCGGCCAGGGCCTGCGGCCCCACAAGGACGGCGCTGGCGAGGGCGGCGCCCCCGCAAGCCAGGACCGTGAGCGCATGCCCGAGGCCCTCGGCCAGGGCCGACCTCTGCGACGCTGAGGTGGCGGCGCGGTCCGCCCGCTGGATGGCGGCCAGGACCGGGGTGGCCACGCCGTTGGCGTGCAACTCGGCGCGGGCATCGAGCGCTGCAGCCACCCGGCGCAGCACGCCGGAGCGCAGCTGCTGTTCCGCGCGGGCCGACATCCGGTCCGCCAGCAGGGCGAGGCCCGGCGCGGCCACAAGGCTGACCACCGCGGCGGCGATCGCGGCCGGGAGGGCAACCGGGAGCAGCAGCCCCACCCCGGTGACGACGGCCGCACCCACTGCCAGGGCGGTCAGTGGTGGAAGCACCACACGGGGCAGCAGGTCGCGGACGGTGTCGACGTCGTCCACGACGGCGCCCAGGACATTGCCGCCCTGCAGGAGCCGCCGCAGCGACAGGGCCCGCCCGCTCAGCGACTCCCAGAGCTGCCCGCGGAGGCGCGTCAGTGCGGTGAAAATGGCGTCGTGCGTCAGCAGGCGTTCGGTGTACCGCAGTGCGGCCCGGCCGACGCCGAAGAATCGCACACCCACGATCGCCGTGAGCAGGTAGAGGATGGGCGGCTGCTCGCTGGCGCGGATTATCAGCCAGCCGGACAGGCCGGCGAGGGCGACGGCGAACAGGGCGGCCAGCACGCCGACGGCACCGGCCGCGGCGAATTTCCCGGCCACGGGGGCGAGGAGGCGGCGCACGTGGGCTGCCGCCGACCCGCGCCCGGCCGAGGTGTCAGCATCGGCAGCCCCGACGCCGGCACCGGCGCGGATACTCGGAGTACCCTGGCTGCCCAGCGGGACCGCCCCCGCTGCCGGGTCTCCCTCGCCGGGTTCCGCACCGGGTGCAGCACCTGGTCCGGCAAGGGGCTGGGCGGGGGGTTTCCCTGCGGTCCCGATCGGCACCAGCCGGTCGGCGAGCTCCCGGGTCTGCCGGTCGTGGGCCACCAGCAGCACGGTCGCCTTCCCCCGGAGGCCCGCGATGGTGCGGGTGACGGCGTCGGCGGAGGCGCGGTCCAGGTGGGCGGTGGGCTCGTCCAGCAGCAGCACCGTGGCGCCGGCCTCGATCCGGGCCAGGCCGCGGGCCACAGCCACCCGGCGCAACTCCCCCGGGCTGAGCTCGGCAGGATGCTTCGCGGCCAGGTGGCCGGCGGCGCACGCGGCGAGGCAGCGCCGGGCGGCGGCGTCGTTATCCTCCGGTGAGCGGCCGGCGCCGGTGCCCAGGTAGAGCAGCACTTCGCCCAGCACAGTGTCCTCAACCATCACCGGGTGCTGCGGGACCCAGGCGAGGTCCGCCGTCGTAAACCCTTCCACCCGGCCTGTGACCTCGGTACCGCCGCCGGTCCCGACAGTGCCGGCCAGGACCCCCAGGACGGTGCTCTTGCCGGCCCCGCTGCGGCCGTCCAGCGCGGTGATGCCGCCCGGCGCGGCAGTGAAGCTGAGCGGCCCGACGGCGGCGTTCCCGCGGCCGGCGTACCGGACGGACAGTTCCGTCACGGTGACGGCCGGAGGCACCACCGCGGCTGTTAGCCCGGCGGTTTCCGGGGCCAGGGGCACGGCCGGCCGGGCGTCGAGGACCTCAGTGGTGTCCGCGAGCGCCGCCCGGCCCTCGTCGCTGGCGTGGTGGGCGGTAYCGAGTTCACGCAACGGCAGGTAGCAGTCCGGCGCCAGGATCAGGGCCAGGAGGCCCGCCTCCAGTGCCATGTCCCCGTGGACCAGCCGGACGCCGATGAAGACGGCCACAACGGCGACTGAGATCGTGGCTATGAGCTCGAGGGCCAGCGCCGAGAGGAACGCCGTGCGAAGCGTGGCCATGGTCTTGGAGCGGTATTCGTCGGAGATGTCCTCGAGGGCCTTGCGCTGGGCGGCGGCCCGGCCCAGGCCCACCAGCACGGGAAGTCCCTTGGCCAGTTCCAGCATGTGCCCCGAGAGCCTGGCCAGGGCCGACTGCGCCTCCCAGACCCTGTCCTCGGTATAGCGGCCGATCAGGACCATAAAGAGCGGCACCAAGGGGACGGTCAGGACGATCACGACGGCGCTGACCCAGTCGGCGAAGAGAATCCGCGCGCCGAGCAGCAGCGGGATGGCCGTGCAGTTCACCAGGGCGGGGAGGAACTGGCTGTAGTAGCTGTCCAGTGCGTCCAGCCCCCGGGTGGCCAGGACAGCCAGGCCGCCGTCGGCCGGTCCCGCCGTGCGCGTTCCCGAGTGCAGGGCACGCTCCAGCAGTTGCGAGCGGAGTTCCTCCTTGACACCCAGGGCGGCGCGGCGCGACGCCACCGCCTGCGCCCACACGGTGAGCGAGCGCAGCACCACACCGGCCAGCCCCCAGGCCAGCTGCTCTGACCAGGCCGGGTTGTGGCCCATGAGGCCTGCCAGCATGGCGGCGACGGCCTGCCCCATGAGCACCAGGGACAGGGCTTTCAGTGCGGCCAGTAACCCCAGCAGGTAGAGCGCGGAACGGGTGGCGGGGCCGGTGGGGAACTGCGGTCTCATCGGCGGCTAGTCCTTCGGGGCCAGGGCCTTGGCGGCAATGGCGGGCAGGAAACTGTGCGCTTCCGGGATGTGGTGGACGCTGACCCTGCGGCGGAACACCCAGTACGTCCAGGCCTGGTATGCCAGAACAAGGGGCAGCCCGATGCAGGCCACCACGGTCATCAGGCCCAGGGTGTAGTCCGAGGAGGAGGCGTTGGCGACCGTCAGGTTGAACTGCGGGTTCAGGGTRGAAGGCAGCACCACCGGGAAGGCCGCGCCGAAGATGGAGGCGCTGCCCAGCAGCAGGAAGGCACCGAGCGAGAGGAAGGCCTTGCCTTCCGCGCCGCGCCGGGCGAAAGTCCAGGCCAGCGCGGCGGCCACCACGGCGGCAGCGACGGCGGCCACGGTCCAGGCCTTGCCGCTCTGCACCTGCAGGGCAATCGCCCAGCCCGCGATGGGCAGGAGCAGCACCGGGAGCAGCCGGACGAACCATTGCCGGGCGCGGTGGCGGATGTCGCCGTCGGTCTTCAGCGCGAGGAAGGCCAGGGCGTGCAGGAGGGAGAAGCCGGCGACGGCCAGGCCGCCCAGCACGGCGTAGGCGCTGAACCAGGAGAACGGGCCGCCCTCGCGGTCGCCGTTAGCGTTCAGGGGCAGGCCTGTGGTGGTCAGTGCCAGGGCCGCGCCCACCCCGAAGGCCGCGACGGCGKAGCCCAGCACAATGGCCCAGTCCCAGCGGGCACGCCACTGCGGGGTGTCCACCTTGCCGCGGTACTCAAAGGCCACGGCGCGGAAGATCAGGGCCACCAGGACCAGCAGCAGCGGAAGGTACAGGGCGGAGAACAGGGAGGCGTACCAGAGCGGGAAGGCCGCGAAGGTGGCGCCGCCGGCCGTGAGGAGCCATACTTCGTTGCCGTCCCAGACGGGGCCGATGGTGTTGAGCAGTACGCGGCGTTCGGTGTTGTCCCGGGCGAAGCCCCTCATGAGCATTCCCACGCCGAGGTCGAATCCCTCGAGGAAGAGGTAGCCCGTCCACAGCACCGCGATGGCAATGAACCAGATGGTCGGTAGCAGTTCCATGCTGAATATTTCCTCTGCTTCTTGTGGAGGGCCGTTAGTAGGCGAAGGCCAGGACGTCGTCGGCGCCCGGTGTGCCGGGAGTACCGCCGGACGGGGTGTTGTCCTCGTTCTCGTCCGGCGGGACGTGGGTGAGCTCGGGCATCGCCGAGACCACGCCGCCGCGGATGTACTTCACCAGCAGTTTCACCTCCACCACCAGCAGCACCGCATACACCGCGGTCAGCACCACGAGTGAGGTCAGCAGCTCGCCAGCTGAGACGCCGGGGGAAACGGCCGCCGCAGTGAACATAAAGACCTGGTCGATGCCGCTGGGGTCCGGGTTCGGGGCAACCACAAAGGGCTGCCGGCCCATCTCGGTGAAGATCCAGCCGGCGGCGTTGGCGCCGAAGGGGGCCAGGATCCCGAACACCGCAAGCCGCATCAGGCCGCGGGAGGCCGGCACGGTTCCCTTCCGGGTCGCCCAGAGGGCCACGAGGGCGGCAAGGGCAGCCACACCGCCAAAGCCGATCATCATGCGGAAGCCCCAGTAGGTCACTTCCATCACGGGCACGTACTGGATTTCCTGGCCGGCACGGTCGCCGTAGATCGGGTTGTTGGGCAGGTGGGTGCCGTAGTCGGCCTTGTACTGGTCGAGCAGGCTGTTGACGCCTTTGACCTCGGTGGTGAAGTCGCCCTTGGCCAGGAACGACAGGATGCCCGGGACTTCGATGACGGCGACGACGTCGTCGCAGTTCTTCGAGCCGACGTTGCCGACGCTGAGCACCGAGAAGCCGGTGCCGTCATGGCAGGCAGCCTCGGCGGCGGCCATCTTCATGGGCTGCTGCTGGAACATCAGTTTGCCCTGCAGGTCCCCGGTGATGGCGGTGCCGGCGAAGGAAATCATCGCGACGACGGCGCCGATCCGGAGGGAGCGGATCCAGACGGCGTGATCCGCGCGGTCGCGGCCGGGGACCTCCGACTCGCCGGGGATGACTTTCCCGTCGGCGCCCACGGTGTCGATGCCGTCGTGGCGGCGGCGCCATAGGTGGTACCAGGCGATGCCGAGCAGGAACGCCCCGGCCACGGCCAGGGCCCCGAAGAGGGTGTGCGGCACGGCGACCAGGGCGGTGTTGTTGGTGAAGACGGCCCACGCATCGGTCATAACCGGCCTGCCGTTGATCATTTCGACGCCGACGGGGTGCTGCATCCAGCTGTTGGCCACGATGATGAAGTAGGCGGAGAAGGCAGAGCCGATCACGGCCACCCAGAGGCAGGCCAGGTGCACGCCGCGCTTGAGCTGCTTCCAGCCGAAGATCCAGAGGCCCAGGAACGTGGATTCGACGAAGAAGGCCAGCAGCGCCTCCATCGCCAGGGGTGCGCCGAAGACGTCCCCGACGAAGCGGCTGTATTCGCTCCAGGCCATGCCGAACTGGAACTCCTGCACAATGCCGGTGGCCACGCCCATGATGAAGTTGATCAGGAAGAGCTTGCCCCAGAACTTGGTCATCCTGAGGTATTCGGGCCGGCCCGTGCGGTACCAGAGCGTCTGGATCACCGCCACGACCAGGCCGAGGCCGATAGTGAGCGGCACCATCATGAAGTGGTAGACGGTGGTGATACCGAATTGCCAGCGTGCGATTTCCAAGGCGTCCAAGGCAGTCCCTTTGGCTAGGTTCCCGAGATTTCTACGTTGCGTAGAAGTACTACTTCTACAGAGTGTAGAACAATTTCATGCCCTCCCGCACCCAGCGTGGCACGGCACACCCGGGCCCGCAATGGACCTGCCGCCGCCCGAAGGCTGCCCGGACGCCCCGCACCCGGCGTGGCAGGCGACACGCCGCGGACTCCTTGTTCTACCTCATGTAGAAACTGGGCGGATTTCGCGGTAAATTTAATGCTGAAGTATTCGGCACCTCACCCGGACGGCATCGGCATCCGGGTGGCATTCAAGAAGGACGTACGGAATGGCAAGTCTCGGCGAACTGGAACGGGCAGTGATGGACCTGCTCTGGGCAGGCCAGGAGGCTGCGACTGCGAACACCCTGCGTGACCTGCTGGCGCAGAGCACCCGGGCTGCGGGCGGCTCGGCCGGGCATGAGGGCAAGGATCTGGCTGTCACCACTGTGCTGACCGTGCTGTCCCGGCTGGAGCGCAAGGGCCTGGTGGAGCGCGAACGCGGCACCCGGCCGCACCGCTACCAGGCCGTCTCGAGCCGGGAGGACCACACGGCGGAACTGATGCACGAGGTGCTCGGCTCCGCCCCGGACCGCGAGGCCGTCCTGGCCCGCTTCATTGGTTCAGTGTCCGCCACCGAGGCGGAGACGCTGCGCAAACTGCTGGGCCACAGCTAACACCGGATGTTCTGGACCTCATACTTTCTGGCGGTCCTGGCGATAGTACTGGCCTGGCCGGTACCTATCCTTCTTTCCCGCGCCCAGTGGCCGGCCCGGTCCCCGTTTACGGCCATGCTGCTCTGGCAGGCCATCGCCTTGGCCGGCGGGCTGTCGATGATCGGCGCGATGCTCGTTTACGGCCTGGAGCCGGTGGGCGAGAACCTGCTCGCCGGGCTCCGGTCCCTGGCCGGCATGGTCCTGCGCGACGAGCCCACCACAGCCCTCGGCTTCTGGCACATTTTCGCGCTCTCCGCCGCGGCTCTCCTCAGCGCCCACCTGGTCTTCACCCTGCTGCTGACCTATTACAAGATCCAGCGCCAGCGACGGCGGCACCGCGAGYTGCTCGCGCTGCTSGCYTCCCCCTCSRCGGACGGMSCCSSGACCATGGTRATCAGCCATGACTCCCCCGTGGCATACTGCCTGCCCGGCGGGGCGCGTTCGGTGACGGTGCTCTCCGACGGGCTGATGGCAGCCCTGGAACCCGGGGAACTCCGGGCCGTCCTCATCCACGAAAACGCGCACCTCAGCCAACGCCACCACCTGCTGCTCTGGGCCTTCGCGGCCTGGCGCCAGGCCCTGCCCTGGCTGCCGACCACCCGGCTCGCGCAGGAGGCCGTCAACTCGCTGATTGAGATGCTGGCCGACGACGTGGCCCTGAAGACGGAAAGCAAGGCCACGCTGATCAAGGCGATCGCGATCGTGGCGAGCGGTTCCACCGGCGCGGCCGGCGCCCGGATGGCCTTCGGCGAGGCGGGCATGGAGTCCGACGCCGGTCAGCCCGGTGCCACCGGTGGCGCCGGCTCGGCCGTGACCACCGTTTCGCGCGTCAGCCGGCTGCTGTCGCCGCAGCCGCCGTTGCCGGAGGCCGCCCGCCTCGGCGTCCTCGGAGCCTGCCTGCTGCTGCTCGCCCTGCCCACGGCCCTGCTGATCGTGCCGGGCCTGCTCGGCTAATCCGCGCTCAGGCGTCGATCCGTTCCCGGTCCAGGCTGGCCGCCCCGGCGATGATGAAGTCCTTGCGGGGCGCCACGTCTGAGCCCATCAGCAGGTCGAAGGTTTCCTCGGCCTGCTTGGCATTGTCGATACCGACCTTCCGCAGGGTCCGGTGCCGCGGGTCCATGGTGGTCTCCGCGAGCTGCTCGGCGTCCATTTCGCCCAGGCCCTTGTACCGCTGGATCGGTTCCTTGTAGCGCTTGCCTTCCTTGGCGAGGCGGGCCAGCAGAACGTGCAGCTCCGCTTCGGAGTAGGTGTAGATCATCTCGTTCGCCTTCTGGCCGGCGTTGATGACCTCCACCCGGTGCAGCGGCGGGACCGCGGCGAAGACCCGGCCCTCGTCGATCATCGGGCGCATGTAGCGGAAGAACAGCGTAAGCAGCAGCGTCCGGATGTGGGCGCCGTCGACGTCGGCATCGGTCATCAGGATGACCTTGCCGTAGCGGGCTGCCCCAATGTCGAAACTGCGGCCGGACCCGGCGCCGACCACCTGGATGAGGGCTGCGCACTCGGCGTTGGAGAGCATGTCCCCCACCGAGGCCTTCTGTACGTTCAGGATCTTGCCGCGGATCGGCAGCAGGGCCTGGAAGTCGGAGGAGCGGGCCAGCTTGGCGGTACCCAGCGCCGAGTCACCCTCCACGATGAAGAGCTCGGAGCGGGCGACGTCGTCCGTGCGGCAGTCCGCGAGCTTGGTGGGCATCGAGGAGGTCTCCAGCGCGTTTTTCCGGCGCTGTGTTTCCTTGTGGACGCGGGCCGAGATCCGCGACTTCATCTCGCTGACGACCTTTTCCAGCAGCAGCGCCGACTGGGCCTTGTCGTTGCGGTTGGAAGAGGTGAGCTTGGCGTTGATCTCCTGCTCCACCACCTTGGCCACGATGGCGCGGACCGCCGAGGTGCCGAGGATTTCCTTGGTCTGGCCCTCGAACTGCGGTTCGGCAAGCCGGACGGTCAGCACGGCGGTCAGGCCGGCGAAGATGTCGTCCTTTTCGATCTTGTCGTTGCCGGCCTTGAGCTTGCGGGCGTTGGTTTCGACGGCTTTGCGGAAGGTCTTCAGCAGTGCCTGTTCGAAGCCGGACTGGTGGGTTCCGCCCTTGGGGGTGGAGATGATGTTGACGAAGCTGCGGACGGTGCTGTCGTAGCCGATGCCCCAGCGCAGGGCGACGTCGACCTCGCAGTCGCGCTCCACTTCGGCCAGCTGGCTGTGGCCGCGCTCGTCCAGGACGGGCACGGTTTCCTGGAACTTGCCGGCGCCGTGCAGCCGCCAGATGTCGGTGACGGCCGGGTCGGCGGCGAGGAAKTCGACGAACTCGGAGAGGCCGCCGTCGTGGTGGAAGATTTCCTCGTGCGGGCCGAACTCCCCGGGGGTGCCGGGGACCTTGCGCTCGTCACGGACGGTCAGCTTCAGTCCCGGGACCAGGAACGAGGTCTGCCGGGCGCGCGCGGCCAGCTCCTCGTAGGAGAATTTCGCGTCCGGGGTGAAGATCTGGCGGTCGGCCCAGTAGCGGATCCGGGTGCCGGTGACGCCGCGCTTGGCTTTGCCGACGATGTCGAGCACGGAGCCGTCGACGAAGGGCTCAAACACCGCGGCGGGGTCCGGTTTGGTGCCGGGCTCCTTGAAGCGGCCGGGCTCGCCGCGGCGGAAGGACATCTTGTAGGTCTTGCTGCCGCGGTCCACCTCGACGTCAAGGCGGGAGGACAGGGCGTTGACCACGGAGGCGCCGACGCCGTGCAGGCCGCCGGAGGCCGTGTAGGACCCGCCGCCGAATTTGCCGCCGGCGTGCAGTTTGGTGAAGACTACCTCGACGCCGGTGAGTCCGGTTTTGGGTTCGACGTCGATCGGGATGCCGCGGCCGTCGTCGTGGATTTCCACCGAGCTGTCGGCGTGCAGGATCACCTTGATGTCGTGGCCGAAGCCGGCCAGGGCCTCATCGACCGAGTTGTCGATGACCTCCCAAAGGCAGTGCATCAGGCCGCGGGAGTCCGTGGAACCGATGTACATGCCCGGGCGCTTGCGGACGGCTTCGAGGCCTTCCAGCACAGACAGATGCCGGGCGGTGTAATCAGAGCTTGGTGCCACGGGTCGGAAACTCCTTCGGGGATGGAACGTAAAGACGCTCTTCCTAGGTTAGTCGGCTTGGAGCCCTACGCCGGGTTGCCACTCCCCCGCACGGACGGCCGGACCCGGGGCGTTATGGAGCCGTGATACGCGGACAGCGAAAGTGTCCCATCCTTGCCATGGAATGGTGACGAATGCTGGTTATATAGATGTATCGATCTACCAAGGAGGCCGAACATGACAACAGCAGTTGCGGACCGCACACTCACCACCGTTGACCGGTGCGACCGTTGCGGAGCTCAGGCATACGTCCGGGTTGTTCTCGGAGCCTCCGGCGGTGAACTGCTCTTCTGCGCTCACCACGCACGCGCCGTAGAACCGAACCTTCGTCCGCTCAGCTCGGACTGGCACGACGAGTCGGGCCGCCTCCTGGAGAAGGAACCGGTTTCGGTCGACTAGACGTTCAACCAGGGACCCCGGCCGGGGTCCCGCGAAAGGCCCCTCCGTTGCGGAGGGGCC